>JASFGC010000100.1:0-10776 GCA_050123975.1 Syntrophobacterales bacterium
ATAGTTGCGGAGCCAGCGCATGATCACTTTACCCTTTACCGTTTACTGTTTACCTCACGCTTTGCACTCTGCGCTTGGCGCTTTGCGTCAAAGGGCAGTTCAAAGCCGGGCCTGCCGCGCCGTAGCCATGGCGAAGGCGGGTCCTTTGGGTCCGGATTCTTTACTTAAGGGCATATCTAAAGCTAGAAAGGCGAGGAGAAATGATGTCGCAGCGACCAGTACCTACGTGTGCCTTGTGTGGAGTTAAGCAGCCAATTTGCAGGGTTCCAGACGGCAATGCCCCCGAGTTTTGTCCTACTGTTAATCTTTCTAAAACTTTGGATTTGGCCACTGCAGAGTACGATCAGCCAGAGGTGGGCCAGTTTGCCAAAATGGCCTCAGTGCAAGAGTCAGAGTGCTATGCAAATCGTCACATCAGGCCTTATGTCATGCATCCAACTAAGACTAGAGTGCAGGAGACATGCGAGTTTGCCCATAAGATGGGCTACAAAAAGGTTGGCATTGTTTTCTGCTCAGGGCTCCGAAATGAAGCGAGGACTCTTAACAGTATCCTCGAGGCACAAGGCTTTGAGGTAGTGTCGGTCTGCTGCAAAGCCGGGGCTAAACCCAAGGAGACGCTGGGACTCACTGAAGAAGAAAAAGTAAGAATTGGTCAGTTCGAATCCATGTGTAACCCTATAGCCCAAGCATACGTGCTCAATGAGAGCGGAGCCGAGTTTAATGTCCTGGTGGGCCTTTGCGTAGGTCACGATTCACTTTTTTTCAAATACGCCAAGGCACCTACTACAGTGTTGGTGGCCAAAGACAGGGTGACTGGCCACAACCCAGCAGCTGCTCTCTACACAACAAGTACTTATTACGCGCGCCTTGTTAGAGCAGGAATTGATCCGATCAAGGAGAGTCAGACTGAATCTACTCGATAGGCTTATAACCGAAAATGAATACCATTTTGGCTAATCCGTTTATTTCTGAGGGGTGTTTCACCAATTTTCTGCAGAATGACACAAGAGCTTAATCGCTACTAGGGAGAGGGGCCGTTATGAAGATTTTGGGAATTGATGGAAGTCCGAGGAAAAACGGAAACACTGAGAAGCTGGTAAAAAACATTCTTCAAGGCGCCGAGGCAAATGGGGCCAAAACAAGGCATTATAAAGTTGCCAAGATGAACATTTCTCCTTGTCTCGGATGCATGGACTGCAGAGAGAGCGGCATTTGCATTCATGAAGACGACATGACGCCTATCTATGATGAGATACAATCTTCTCATGCCATCGTTATTGGATCCCCTGTGTATATGTGGCAGGTAAATGCTCAAACCAAGACTTTTCTGGATCGTCTGGTACTGTTTATCAAGCCGGATTTTTCCAGCCGTCTAAACGGCCCTAAGGGTTTGGTTTTAGCCTTCACCCAAGGAAATCCGGACGCGAACGCCTTCAAGACTTACTTTGACTATCTTGAGAGACTGTTTTCTTTTCTACACTACGATGTTAGGGAAACCATCGTAGCTGCTGGAACCAGACAAGAAAACGATATCCTCCAGCAGGCAGGCGTGCTGGAAAAGGCGAGAGAAATCGGAATTAGTCTGACGGTTTGATTCGATTTAGAAAACCAACCGACCCTGTATTGCCTATGTGGCACTTGACAGCTAAAGTTCGTTTTGTTCACACTCCTTCCCATCGAAAGCTAGTTATCAACAGTTTTTTATCACCTGCTCGTAGGTAGTGGAACAGAGAGTGAAGGGCGAGATGGCAGTCATTAAAAGAAAGCTCTGGAGCGAGTTGTGACAGCAAATGGTAAGAGAGTGTTCATCGTTTACTTTTCAGCCGCAGGATCTACCCGTCATGTTGCAGAGGTGATGGAGAAACGATTCAAGGAGTTGGGGGCGCAGCCGTCTGTACATGACTTAGCTGAGAACAAGGACCTTTGTCAGACGACTTCCCAGCAGATCCGAAGGCATGGAAATGACTGCTGTTTGATTATGGGCTCTCCAGTGTATGTGTCGCATGCAGCGCCGCCCATCATGCGTTGTATCTCCAAGTTAGCCAGTGTTGACGGCTCTTATGCGGTGCCCTTTGTCACCTGGGGAGGAGCGTCTAGCGGCATTTCGTTATTCGAAATGGCGAGAGAATTGTCCAGAAAAGGCTTTAGGATCCTGGGTGCTGCCAAGGTTTTGGCTGTTCATTCTCTGATGTGGCAACTCGAGAATCCTCTGGGGGTGGGGCACCCGAACTCTGCGGACTACAAGGTGGTAGAGCAACTGGTGGACGAGATATATAGCAAGATGCAAAGTGGTGGGGGAAAGGACCTGGAATTGGCCCGACTGGCGTATCAGGGTAAAGAAGTCCACGCTGAAATGGAAAAAGTGACACTGGAAATTGCCAAGGCCCACATGCCGGCTCGAGTGGTTGACGAGGAGATATGCAATAAGTGCGAAGTCTGCACTGAATTCTGTCCCACGGATTCAGTGACTTTGTCACCCTACCCCGTGTTTGGTGAAGACTGTGTCTATTGTTTCAATTGCATGAGAATCTGTCCCGAGGGAGCGATAAGAGCAGATCTTACTGAAGTCTGGGAGCGAATAAGAGACAGGGCCGCTTTATTCAAAGAACGACCTCATACGCAGATCTTTGTTTGACCACAAGAAATCCTATACTGTGAACGTGGCCATGGTAGGGCGAGTGTTTAGCCTTCCTCTGAGTGTAAGTGGCCTTAAGATATGATTCTGTTTGGGCAAAGAACAGGCCCAGCCTGGAGTAGTGTAGAGTGTCCATTTAGGGATGGAATCTACAGTCTGTAACAATCTGGTTGGCCCAAGTATACAACCCTCCCAATGGACATATGCACCGCAGATCTTTAACCTACCTCGACTCAAAGTCTTGGTAAGGTATTTTAACTCAGAACAAATGTCACCTGTCCAAACATCTTGTGTCCTTCCTAGGAGAGTCTTTTCATCTAGGAGTGAAGACTAGGTGTCACCCCTTTTTTCATACATATAACTTTTCGACAAACTAGGTTGACAAAATCAATTTTGTCGCTGTAAATGAGTGCTGTTTATTCTGTGAAGACCACAACGTATTTTCATGCTTAGTGGTATATTCGTATACGTCTCAAGCTGCCTCAGAATGTTAGAGAAATACATCTGATAAAAACGTCCTTAAGCAAATGAAAGGAGGCGCAACCGTGATCGATCCACTGAAAATGATGGGTAACGATAATTCCGCGGATGAAAAGGTGCAAAAGGAAAAACTGAAAACATCGAATCGTCGAGATTTTTTGAAAGGTATGGCCATGGGCGCCGGCGTTGTAGCGATCACTCCCCTTCTATCCAACCAGGCCAGAGCTGTGGATATCGATGTATTTCCGATGAAACCATCGATCCGGGGAGCGAAAGTCCCGGCCGGCAAACTATTGCACGATCCCCGCAAATGTGCTGGCTGCCGGGTTTGCGAGACGGCTTGCTCATTGAAAAACCACGGAGAGGTTAACCCGTTCAAGTCCCGGATTAGAATCCATACTTATCAACCGACCATCTTCATCGGAGTCGTCTGCCAGCAGTGCGGTGACCGACCCTGTATCGCCGCTTGTCCCGTCGAACCGGACGAAAATAAAAGGAAGGCCCTTTATGAAAATCCGGAGTCGAAATCCCTCGCGCTTGATGCGGAAAGGTGCATCAACTGTGGCCAGTGCGTCGAGGCCTGCGAAACGGAAAGAAACGGGAACCTCCGAATGAACGAAGACGAAAATCCTGACGGTTTCTGCGTTCTATGCGGTGAATGCGTTAAACAGTGTCCGCAAAACGCAATCGCCGTTGTACAGCGGACCACCGATGGCAGGTATACGGCGCAGAAGGCGGAAATCCTGGCAAAAGAAGCAATCGAAACGATCTACGGCGGCGATAAGACCGTTACGGACAACTGGAAATAATGAGGAGGCGGACATGGCCGGAGGATATATCGGAAAAATACTCGAAATCGATTTGACCAGTGGAAAAGTTGAAAAAAAACCGCTGGATGACAATGAGGCGAAACTGTTCATCGGCGGCAGGGGGCTCGGCGCGAAATGGCTGTGGGACCGGACCAAACCGGGGCAAAGCTGGATGGACCCGGATACACCGGTCTGTTTTGTGTCCGGCCCGATGAACGGACTTCCCGCGCCGTCCACCGGACGGTTGAACATTGTGACGCGCTCGGCGTCCACTTTTCCCAAAGCCAATCCTAAAACCACGGGAATCTGTCATTCCAGCGTGGGGGGAAGATGGGCGCCGGAACTGAAATTCGCCGGATACGACGCAGTTATCGTCACGGGGGCCGCTTCGAGTCCGGTGGCAATTGTCATCGAAAACGATAACGTCAACATCATTCCGGCGAACAAATATTGGGGCATGGGCGTCGATAGCCTTCAGAAGGCGCTTGATAATGACATCGGCCGGTTTCACAAAAGCGTGTGCATCGGTCCGGCCGGAGAAAACAAAGTGCGGTACGCAAGCATCATGACCGAGATTCATCATGCGGCCGGTCGGGGTGGAACCGGAGCGGTCATGGGTTCGAAAAAGCTGAAATTCATCGCCGTCCGGGGAACCAACGCTATCGGCATTCATGACATACCGGCGTGGAAAAAGACCAACAAACAGGTCTGGACCGACATGCTCTCCAACAGTGGTTTTCAACAATGGAGACGGTACGGGACCGCCTCGGTATTGACCGCTTCCAGTGACTGGTGCAGCGAGGCGGTTTACAATTTCAGGGAAGGCACTTACGAACACGCCGGATTGTTGAGCGCGGAAAAGGCCTACCGAAATCTGTGGGTTGGCGACAGCGGTTGCCATATGTGCCCCATCGCCTGCATGCACCGGGGCGTGATTCGAACCGGGCGGTTTTCCGGTATGACCCACGACGGCCCCGAGTACGAGGGAGTGATGATGGGTGCCAATTGCGGTGTGAAAGACTTCAATGGGTGGATGGCCAACATCTCGGCGGCTGACGATTATGGACTATGCTTCATCTCCATGGGGAACATTCTCGGTTTTTGCATGGAAGCCTATGAGAAGGGACTTATCAAGGCGTCGGATCTGGACGGCGTCGAGTTGAAATGGGGCGACGTGGACGCCATGTTGAAAATTCAAAAAAAAGTGGCTCTCGCCGAGGGGTGCGGCAAACTTCTCGGACAGAATCTCCGGGCGCTCGTCAATGCATGGGGCAAGGAGTGCGAACACTTTGCCATTGAAACCAAAGGGCAGGGGTGGGCCGCTTGGAATGTCCGCTCCATACCGAATTATGAAACCACCTATCTCACAGCAAACCGGGGCGGCGACCACCTCACTGGCAAGGATATTCCCACCCAGAACAAACGAACGTTCACCGACTGTACCGGAGTATGCCTTTTTCCACAATTTGCAGGATTCAAATTCGAAAATCTCAAAATCTTACTCAACGCGGCCACCGGCTATAGTCTCACAATGGACGATTGCATGAAAGTAGCGGAACGTGTTTACACCCTGGAACGGAGCTTCAACACGGTCAACGGTTTCACTCGAGATGACGACACTGTACCGCCGCGTATGTACAAGGAGGCCCTGACCAAGGGCAAGGCCAAGGGGGGCATATTGAAGCCAGAGAATATCGAAAAACTCCTCGACAAATACTACGCCGACCGGGGATGGGATAGCAGGGGAAAACCCTCGAAGACCCGGTTGAATGAGTTGGGGTTGGATTTCGTGAGGCTGTAATTTGAGTCACGCTTTCATTCTGCTAGGTATCTTCAGCTCAGAGCATCGGCGAATAATTAAGATCTCCTTGTCATACTGCAACTATTGCCAAATTTGCTATCTTGGCAAGATATCGGAAGTCTTGAGATAAAAAGGTGACGTACAAGAAGTTGCGCTCATGTAAATTCAGGTGGAATCTCTTTCGATCTCCTCTACAACAGAAAGGAAAATGGTCGCAATCGTGTATCCAGGAAAAATGCTAGAATTTTGGGCATTATTCTCTGTTTGCAGGGCCTAGCTTTAGGTTTTGACCGGGGTAGATCACTGTTCCAGGCGCAAGTTCGTTCAGCAGACGCAGTTCGTCAATAGTCAGACCATAACGGCGACTTATACCCCATAGCGTTTCACCGGCACGAACCTCGTGGTAGCGAGTCTTTCTTTCTTCCAGCTGATCAGGAGTGGGTTTTTTCGAGGCGAATTGGATATAAAGCTGAACTTCTCTTGGTTGCCCCGGAACAAGTCGTAGTGACGCTGGAGAGATTACCAAAGGCACCTCAACAACCTTTTTCCCCTCAAGAGTTTCCATCTTACCGAGGTCAACTTGTTCGGTGTTTAAGGTCTTAATGGCCCGAAGTGTCGATTTCGGCCCGCTAATCTTCACGGCCTTAGGGCTAACACTAATCTTTTCTATTTGATATCCGGCAGGCAATATCCCCGCAATTTCAGGCTTTACCGCTACTTTTTTTTCCACCCGCTGCTCTAACTCCAATCTGATCGTAGATGGACTGGCCCGCACAAGCTCCAATCCTAAAGGAACTTCAATGTTCTCTCGGTTCAGCGACATGCGGCGGACGCCCTGGTTGGTTTCCTGAAGGTCCAAAAAGGCTCTTACTTGCTCAGGTTTGAGAGCATTGATCAGTCTACGTTTCCCAGTTATTTGGACTTTGACCTTTTCTGCTGACGCCTTCTTGAGTTCCAGGTTTTCAGGGATATTACGAAAATCTATTGGAGCGGTTATGCTTATCAAAGAGAGCTGCCCGCCCGTGTAGATCCCCCAAACGGTTGAAACTAATAGTAAGGTCAACAAAAGACCACCGGCGTAAGCCAACCATGCCCGAGTGCGTTGCTGCGCCTCTTTCTCAAGTCCAGTTCCAAGAAGCAGTCGGCCCAATTCGTCTTGCAATTGCTGGGGATCCCGCATCAATTCCACCTTGCCCCTGCGGACCAGAGAGACATCGCCCCGCTCTTCGGATACGACCAAGACCAAGGCATCACTTACCTCGCTAAGACCAATGGCCGCTCGATGCCTAGAGCCATAATATCGGGACAACCCCTCTTTTTGTGTAAGGGGCAAAAAGGTTCCAACTCGTTTGATTCGATTTCCTCGGATAATTATAGCGCCGTCGTGTACCGGGCTCTGCTTGAGGAAAATGCTTTCTATGATTTGTGCATTTAGCTTGGCGTCCAAGTCATAGCCCTCTCGCAACTGGGCCCGGAGTTTATCACGGTTCTGTATGACAACTATTGCCCCGGTCCTTGTATTGGCCAACCGGAAGACAGTTTGCGCTATGGTATTGATGTCGATCCCTTGTGTTTTTCGGGAAGTACCCAAGAAAAATCGGATGGGGTTCGTCTGAAGGAAAAGCTCACGAATTTCGTTTCGGAAAACAACCACAACAGCCAATACCGCAATAGCCCCAACTCCTTGGAAGAACCAGCTCGTAAGTATAAGGCCAGCAGACTTGGCAAGGGCTTGGAACAACCAGATAAAAAGTAGCCCCAGCATGACGTGAAGGGCCGTGGTACCGCGCAGAAGAATAAACAGTCTATGAACGATCACGCTCACTACTAAGATGTCTGCAAAATCCTGCCACCTGAAAGGAAAAAGGATGTCAATTGGCATAACGAGAAATGTTCCCAAATGCTACATTTATCTAGGGTTGCATCAACAGTTTCGAGGCACTGCTCTTAAAACTAGATGCTAGTCTCTCCAGATGGTTTTGTCAAAAGGCCACCAATGTGGATTAGTCAATAACATTCCATATTTCTCCTCTCAACTCATTCCTCGCCCTCTTCAGGCGGAAACTGGATTGAAAGCACTGGGCAAGGGGCCATTCTTATTACCTTTTCCGCCACCGAGCCAAAGAGAAATCTTTGCCATCCTGTTGAGCCATGTGTCGCTATGACAATGACATCAACATGTTCTCTCTTAGCGACGTTAACAATTTCACCACCAACATTTCCATGCAGAACCAGAGCATCGGTTTTGGTTTTGCCGGAGATATTTCTCTCCACCACTTTCCTAAGTGCTTCTCTGGCCTGATTTTCCATCTCCAGAGGGTACGAAGGTGAAAAGATGCCTTCAAGGCTGGCTCCAGCTGGTATAGCAGGAATTGGTGGTACAACGTGCAGGACCACCAACTCAGCGGAGAAATGTTGAGCCAACTCTTCGGCTGTCTTGAGAGCTGCATAAGACGGCTCGCTGAAATCAGTAGGCCATAGAATTCTCTTGATGGGTAACACCCTTATCGCTCCTTTCCCTGTTGACAATTGCCTTGCGACATATGTCTGCATTTTATTAGACCATGCCTCAACATAGCCTTCAGACTCAAATATCGTCTTAAGGCCGATTTATCCACTTCACTTTCGCTAGCTGAAATGCATTTTTTTCTTTATGGTCTCGGAGCCTAAGATGCAATTTCTTGCAAACGCTCCTGTGCGGCTTCGCGGACTTCCTTGTTAGGATCCTCAGTTGCCACCCTCGCCAGAAGCGATTGATCCTTTATTTTCTCGACGGCTTCCTGGCGAACCTCGGTAATCGTTCTTCCCTTCCTAGTCAATTTATCCGTTGCCAGAAGATATCCATATACGCACCCAAAAAGGAGGAAAAATACAGCAACTCCTGCAAGCACATAGTTTTCGGGTGATTTAACCTCCAAAGGTGGCAAGTCAATTAATGTAGCTCCTAGAAGCAGTAGTCCTACGGCGACAATAAAGGCCGCTGTGGCCATTGGTAAGAAAGTTTTCTTCTCCATTGTGACCTCCAGTTTAAATGGTTGTTCAGACCTTAATTTCCTTCGGCTCTTCCACGAAGCCATCAAAGCCAAAGACCGAAGACTCTGTGGCAATTTCTGTTTTCGGAAACACCTCCCTTGCCTGACAAAGAATGTTATCCAGTTCTTCATCAGTGCGGTCTGGATCGTGATGGGTCAAATAAAGGATGCTCACCCCCGATTCGCTGGCAGTTAGAGCTGCCTCCTCCCACGAACTATGGCCCCAACCCGCTTTGGGTCCTCGTTTTTCCTCAGGGGTATACTGTGCGTCATGGACCAGCACTGTTACACCTCGGACGAAATCAACTACAGTCTTGCTAAGGCTTTCAGCAGGATGTTCGTGGTCTGTAATCAAACATAAAGACCCTTGAAGAGTATCCAGGCGATACCCGAGGGCACCATTTGGATGGTTTAGGCGAATGGTTCGGAGGGTCGTACCTGGAAGTAGTTCGATTTCTAATCTATCACTCAACTCCGCAAAGGTCACAAGCCCTTCAAGAGCCTGCAAAGAAACAGGGAAATATGGCGCTTGCATTTGTTCGCTTAGAATTTCCTCGATGGATGCTCCTCTCTTTCTTTCGCCGCAAATGAGGAACCGATTCTCACTGCGGAATGCGGGCTCAAAAAACGGAAGGCCCTGAATGTGGTCCCAGTGGTAGTGCGTCAAGAACAAACTCCCTCTCCAGGACGAGCGTTCCGCTTCTTCCAAGTAACGTCCCAACCTGCGAATTCCCGTTCCTGAATCGAATACAAAAATGTAACCATTGAGCTCCACGCTCAGACAGGTGGTATTTCCGCCAACTTTTGTAGTGTGGGGTCCTGGAGTTGGAATCGATCCTCTCACTCCCCAAAAGCGAAGCTCCATGTTTTTCACCCCCTGTTAAGAGGCCACCGACCACAGAAACGGTGGCTAGAATTCACTGTCACGGCGGGTAATGATTTTGGGCCACTTGTTTTCTTCTATCATCCTTCCAACTTCCCTCAATTAGTAGTTGTCTGTATTTTAGCTGTGGAAATCCTGTACTTGCTGGAGGGTATTTTTAGAAGTTAGATAAGGATTGAAAGGATAGAACATCTGTGAACGATTTTCTTGGTATGCATGGTGTCTGATCTTGAAAGCTACACACAAAGACTCCCAGCTGAGACGATGAACATTTTTTTCAATGTTATTCAATTGTTAGCGAAAGGGGGCAATTTCAAACCATCTAGCACAATATGACACTTTCGTGTTTTCATGTTCTTTAGCGAGTTGTCATTCCTAACAGACCACTCCTGTCTGATCGAAAGCTCTTTTAAACAAAATACAGTATTTACCCGATAGCGGAGCGGTGAAGTTTATATTTTAATTGCTAGTAAATTCGCAATTGATAGCGGGGAGCTTCGCACATTTAGGCCAACAGAACACGTCGACCCATTGGTGCAGAAAATAACCCTAAATAGGAACTCAAAAAGGAGGAAATAATGGCACAGGCAAAAACAGGTGATACAGTAAAAGTCCATTTTAACGGCTTTTTAGACGATGGAACTCTTTTCGGCTCTTCTCGTGGAAGTGAACCAGTAGAATTTACGGTTGGTGAGGGAAAGATAATTAGCGGTTTAGAAAATGCAGTAATCGGTATGGAAGAAGGAGACATAAAGACTGTCACGGCTCCCCCTGAAGATGCTTTCGGCTTACATAAAGAAAAACTCATAACAACTGTAAACAAGTTAACCATATCGTCTGATGTAGAGCTAGAAGTAGGAAAGACCTTGATATTTCGTGGGGGTCAAGACCAAAACGTTAGAGCTACCGTAAAAGACGTTACAGAAAATGAAGTTACGCTAGATGCAAACCATCCACTCGCTGGAAAAGAGCTTACACTCGAAGTCGAACTTCTAGAGGTAGCTAGGTGAATTTAATGATAGTTCCTAAGCGATCCCCTTGAAAAACACGACCAGGATGTAGAGGATGCAGCGGACAGTGTAACGCCGGAATGGTTTAGCAGGCCAGTATAAGGGCTGGCCTGTCCCAAACTACAG
>JASFGC010000101.1:0-10751 GCA_050123975.1 Syntrophobacterales bacterium
GGCAGTTTTGGGCGATAAACCGTTTTCAGAAAGATCGGAGGTAACGACTTTTTTCGGCCGTCCGGTGCAGCTACCGGTGGGACCCGTACTCCTGGCCATGGCTGCCCGAGCGCCGATTATTCCCGCCTTCTCAGTCATGGAGGCGCCTGGACGCTACCGCGGCATCATCGAGCCCCCGTTAGAACTCCACTATGGCCCTGACCGGAGTGAAGCACTGCAACATAACCTGCTTCAAGTGGCGGGGGTCTTTGAACGATACATCCGCCGCTACCCGGACCAATGGTATGTGGTGGACCCGATAGAACGATTGGAATAGTGGAGTCCCGGACTATTGAAGTGACAAGAAATTTTAAATTTCAAATCACCGTAACTTAGGTTTCAGTGTTCAGTGTTCAGGTTTCAGTCACCATGTTTCTTTTTCCTGACACCTGAAACCTGACACCTGACACCTATAACCCTGAGACTTGGTGGTCGGAATTTGATATTTTGCAGCACTTCATTACTCCCCAAAAAGTACTTGCTATGGTTCAAACATTGTGGATGAAAATAGTTAAAGCATTGACCCTTTTCCTTATTATTGGGTTGATTCTGCACGGTAGTACCCTCTTTTCTTTTCAGGAGGCAGATGCTGAAACTCAATTAACCGCAGCCGAAGTTCTTGAACAACTTCAGGCAAAAGCAGAGACCTTGCAAAGTCTACAAGGAGATTTTGAACAGCGAAAATTCTCCCGGCTCTTAATAACCCCTTGGAGTCAGGGGGGCGACTCTTCTGGCAGCCGCCAGGCCGTTTACGCTGGGAGGTGGTCCACCCTGCCCATCTCACTTTGGTAGCCCACGGTGAGAACATTCTGCTTCTCTATCCTGACCTCAAAAAGGCACGTCTTTACCGCCAACCATTTGGGGGAGGACTGTTGGAGCGAATCACTGGTGCCACTGATGATCCGGAGGCTTTGCAGCGCCAATACAGCATCCAAGTGGCACTGGTAGCTCAGGGGGGCAGTGGTAGATGGATTCAAATGACCATGGAGCCAAAGTCCGCCAGGCGGGCTCGTTATTTCAAGCGACTGGAGATCAAGATCAATCCCAACACCTGGTTACCCGAGGAAATTTCCATCCAACAGTCCAATAAAGACTGGACGGTAATTTATCTTTCAAACCTACAAGAAAATACGAAACTTCCAGATGGATTGTTCAGCGTTCAGCCACCAAAAGACTTCCACCTGCCAAAATATCAAGGTGGGGGCCGGCCATGAGAACCTGTAGTTTTCTGTTTCCAGGACAAGGTGCTCAGTATGTGGGAATGGGCCGTGATCTGGTTGAGCGATTTTCCGAGGCTCATACCTTGCTGAAACGGGCCGAGTCCCTTCTGAGGCTACCCTTGCGGGAAGTCATGTTCTCAGGCCCCGAAGAAAGACTTCATGAGGATTTCATCGCCCAAGTGTCAGTCTATACCGTAAGCTGTATGGTGGCTGACATCCTCGCAACCAAATCCATTAGAGCCGCGGCTTTTGCTCCATATAGCTCGGGCATCTATGCAGCAGCCTATGCCGCCGGAGTTGTGGACTTTGAAACAGGTCTTACCCTCATACGGGAAGCGGATCGCTGTATCCATGAGGCCAATACCCCTGGCGGTATGGGTGTGGTGCTTGGTCTATCTCTTGCAGAAGTAGAGGGATTGTGCCACAGGGTGCCGGGGGTGGTGGAAGTGAGCATCGTGAACACCAACCACCAGATCATTGTCTCCGGCGAGAGACCGGCAGTGGACGAACTTCTGAGACGAGCGCTGGATGCCGAGGCTCTAAAAGCGGATTGGCTGCCTGCGATGGCACCCTATCACTGCAGTCTCCTGGCACCAGCCGACACATGTTTAGCCAAAAAGATCGCCGAGAAAACGATGCATGAGCCCCATACCACAATCATTTCTTATATTGATCACAAGCCCTTGGAGAGTGCTGCCAAGGTGGCAGAGTTGCTTGCTGTTCAGCTCCGCAGTCAGGTGGGGTGGGTCGGAATAGTTGAGGAGTTGGTCCGTCAGAATTTGGCGCCCATGATTGAAATAGGACCCGGCCAGATGCTGGGGCGCTCGGCCCGGTGGATACACCGTCAGGCTCAGGTTCACTACACAGAAACAGCGGCTGCTCTGGAGGATACTGTCAAGAGTCTAAGAAACGGGCAGTGACCGGTTCTTGCAGCGGTTTCCTCTCTATTGTTGCCGGGTAGAGAACAACCGTACATATACCCCAGCCCGGATATTTCATGAATTGCTGTCGCGAGACCACGAAACTGGGAACCCGCTTGCGGGACTGAGCGGAGCGCAGCGAGCGCGAATTAGATGGGTGTCCCACCTGGCAACCGCAGGGTGTTGGTTTCCGTACCTGAACGGTACGTCGCAGGGGCCGACACCCGAGGACGCCAGGAAGGACGACCATATCCTTGGTCGCAGCAAGTGATTCGTGAAATATCCGGGCTATTGGTGCATACCCATGCGAAGACCAACGGTTATAAGAATAGACGTATTAGGGACGACCATGAGCTTGACGCTCATCTTTTGTCTGCTGATAGTCTTTTCTTGCGCTCGCGATAAAATGACTGTCACAGGCGCCGAGTATGAGTTTGGTAAGAACAAGGTAAATGATACCCAATATAATTGGAAGGAGATCAGCGGGAATCGCTTTCGTATCATCTATCCGGACACATTGCGGCAGCGCGCTTTTGACGTAGCTCGGATCTACGATACTCATCTGGAGTCCATCAGCCAAAATCTGGAAATTGACCTGGATCGCGATGTTCCCGTATTTCTTTACCCCTCTCAGAACGAGTTTGAGACCACCAACGTTATCACCGGGCTGGTGAGAGGAACTGGCGGTTTCACTGAATTTTACAAAGAGAGGGTAGTTTTCCCGGTTCAAAGCAATAATAAACGTTTAGAGCGTCTAGCCCTGCACGAAGTCACCCACGCCGTCCAGCTCAACTATCTACTGGAAAGTCGCTACCGCTCCCTGCAAATCATTCTAACCGGAGTGTTATCGCCTCTCTGGTTCATGGAAGGGGTGGCTCAATATGAGTCAGGGTTCTGGGACTCCATGCCGGCCATGTATGTCCGTGACGCAGTCATGGACCATAATCTCATTCCCTTCAATCAACTGCGTGGTTTCAGCCATCTCCCCCCACACCAGATCCGTTTGGCTTACGATCAAAGCGGTCTGTTTATTCAATTCCTGGTGGATACCTACGGCCAAGAGTCTATTGCTCGCCTCCTCAGATTGATCAAGAATAGGTTGAATGTCCGTACAGCTCTCCAGGAGGTTACTGGTAAGGATATCTGGACCTTAGAACGAAACTGGCGAGAGTATGCCAACCAAAAACTTCGGGTGGGCGGCCCGGGGTGGCAAGACCCAATGGCCCAAACACAATTGCTTACTGCCAACAAGGGGTGGAATTTCTTTCCGGCCTACAGTCCAGATGGCAGCCGCATTGCCTTCCTCTCCGACTGGGAGAATGAGTCATTTGAATTTTCGCTCTATCTCCTGGAAAGGTCCACTGGCCGGCTGTCCAGATTAATGAGGCGATTTGTGGAGGTTTCTCCTCTGAGCTGGTCTCAGGATGGTAGTCGTTTGGTTTTTGTGAGTGATAAAGAAAATCGCAGTGATCTTTTCATTTACGATTTAAGACGCAACAGGGCAGAGCGGATCAAGCAGCGACTTCGAGTAAACAGTTTTCCATCATTTCTCCCAGGAGATGAGGAGGTTGGCTTTGTAGCGAGCGTCAATGGTTATGCTGACATCTACAAAGTCCATCTGCACGATGGCACACTAACCCCCTTGACCCAGACCATCAACGACGAAGCCTATCCGCACTGGTCAGCAGATGGGAGATTTTTGGTCTATTCCAGAGAGTACCAAAAACAGTTTGATCTGGTACTCAAAGACCTGAGCAGCGGTGAAGAAACCCGTCTTACCAACACGGCTTATGATGAAATCTGGCCTTTACTCTTGCCCGAGGACAACAGAATCCTCTACGTTTCTGACCAGAGCTCCATTTTTAATTTGCACCTGCTGGATTTGCGGAGCGGTTCCAGCCATCGTCTATCCCAGGTAATTGGTGGAATCTTCTCCCCCCAGATCAGCCCAGATGGGAAAAGGTTGCTCTTCACCTACTTTCGTCACGGACAGTACAGAATCTTTGAAGGGTCCATGTCGGACTTGGAACCGGGAGTGGAAAATGCTGACAGGCCTTGACGGTTGCCGGAGCGGAACCGGCAAAACTCAAGGTCCGAAATCTCAGAGGCCAAGGAGATTGTTGGTTTTAATAGTGGTGCTCCTGATCCCTCTTCTTCCAGTGTCTCCATCCTGGGCTCAAACATTTGAAGAAAAGGAGTACCGTGATAGTTTTTCCACTGACTTCTTCTTCCCTTACCTAGACTACAACGAAAAGGATGGGGTAATTCCCGGCCTTGAGTGGAACGGCAGCAATTTCACCGGAGAGCATAGGCTTAGTTTTCGCGGTGGCATCGGCACCAAGAGTGGCAAGGAGCAACTACAGGGGGGCTATACCTATCTCGGTTGGTATCCAGCTATCGGCCTCAACCTTTTCGACAAAAACACCTACTTCGGAGACCCGGACGATTCAGGTGTGGATAGGGACAACTGGCGTAGAGAAGTGGGGGGCAGTCTCACCTTCAGTTTTCCGCTGGATTTGCACCACAGGATTGTCCCTGGCTATGAGATTTCATGGGTGGATTTACCCGACGAAACTGAAAGATTACAGGGCATCTTATTCAGTTTGGTTCGCGACACAGCCGACTACTTCATTTTGGAGACTATAGCTGGCAGCCAAGTCAACCTCACCGCCAAGTATGGCAACGACGTCCTGGGGAGTGAGCGTAGCTATCAAAGTTACGCCGGAGACCTGAGACTCTACACCAACGTGGACATGAGGGAATATTTTGGAGCCGGGCAGAGGCTGGTGAGCTCATTGCGGTTTCATGGTGGCGTCAAGAAGGATGATCCCAGGTTGTTCGTCTTGGGAGGCCAGGAGAGTTTGCGGGGCTACGATTTCAACGAGTTTTCTGGCGAGATGATGTGGGCCGCCAGCCTGGAATTTCGTTATCCTTTCTTAGTCATTGACCGAACTACCACCCCTTGGGACTTCTTTCATTTCCATCAGTTGCTCGCCGTGACTTTTGCGGACAGTGGCCAAATCTGGCGAGAGTATAACGACAGTAGCTCGATTTCGGGCGCAGAGGTTGGTGTGGGTGGTGGCGTTCGGCTGCAGATGTTCTTTTTTGGCAAGATTCCCTTCACGGTGGGCTTCGATGTAGCCCAGAGCGTCACCGACACCGAGCGTGATCCGAAAGTATATCTGGTGCTCAGGCTGGGGGGCTAGCCCGGTGATTTTAGATTTTAGAATGCAGATTTCAGATTGAAAACCTCAAGACCTCCTGGTAAAGAATGCACATGCTTCAATCTGCAATCTCCAATCAGCGATCATAAATCATATGTGCTCCAGTACTCAAAACAGTTTACCATCTTTAGCTGCAAAGCTATGAAACTCTGACCCCGGCAATACGGGAAAGGACAAGGTTTCAGGGACTCTCATGAAAGCTCCTTGTTGGCAGAAACCACGGTACCCCACTTACTTTTTCGCCTCACTGCTCATTGCCGCGCTCCTGATGGTGTTACTAACCAGCGTTGCAGAAGCTGAAGATGGCGGCCCCAAGATAGTAATCCTTGAATTGCATGGAATGAAAAAGGGAACTCTTGACGAAAACCTGGAGGGACTGCCCAATTTTCAAGAAATGCTCAAAGGATCCAGTAACGATCAGTCCTATGTCTACTTACCCCGGGTCTTTACCACCATTCCGGCAGCTTCCCAACCGGCTGTGACCTCAATGTATACGGGACTCTATCCTCAACGCACCGGGGTGGTTTCCACCATTTGGTTCGACCGTACCACATACGAGATCCGTACCCTCATCTCCTACTCGCAAAACCGAATGAACTCCATTCTGATGGCGAACGGGGTTAAGACCCTGTTTGATTACCTGGGGGAGGCGGATAAACACTCCCTGACCACGATGCTCATGCTGACCAAAGGGGCCGATTGGTCAGTGAATTCTGGCGGATTTTTCTGGGGCAATGCCTCGGCCCTCAATGTTTTTCGCAATGGGAAATGGTTCCCAAACAGCCACTACGTGGACAACAGAACCCTCGATGGCTTCCTGACTGGCCACATGCTCTCTTACGGGAAGAGCTTAGAGGGTATTTACAGATATCATTCAATTGTCCCTGATCTAATGGTAGTGCAACTGTTGGGCACAGACCTGTTTTCCCACTTTCCCGTGGATGGTTTGAGAGAGCGTGAAGCCTCAATGCTCGAGATTCAAAAACACTATGCCAAAACAGTGTTGGATCCATTGATGGGCAGATTAATCCAGAGTCTGAAAAAAATTGGGGTTTACCAGGACACCATATTCATTCTGATCTCTGAGCACGGCTTTTTGCGTATCCAGAAACATATACCAGACGACACCCTGCATCAGAGTTTGCGTGACCATTTCAAACTACCCGGCTGGAATAGAAGCAACCGCCGAGCAAACGCCGTCATTATGCTCGGTGCTTGCACCAAGGAGATTTATCTCAAAAACCGACAGTCCGGAAGATGGATGGATCCTCCCCGGTTGCTATCAGATGTTAAGCCAGCGCTGGACCTCATCCTTGCCAACCCGGATGTGCAAACATCTCTCAATGCTTTAGTGATACGGAAGTATCCGAGGGAACGAAACGAGGGCGTGGTGGAAAACGGACAGTGGTGGCTCTTCGACTGGCGAGGCTATCGGAACAGCTCCGGCGACGCTATGGCATTCCGCCAGGCCCTCCGGCCCTTAGGTGAACTAGCAGATCATTTTGAACTGGGAGAATATCTGGTTCAGGGACTGAGACGGCAATACACCAGAGAAACAGCTCCCGATATCAAGCTCATTAACAAGAGAGGATATTATTTCGAACGCGACTTCGGCAAGTATGGTCATCACGGCAGTTACTATCCTGACGACACTATAGTCTCTTTTTGGGTGGCTGGGCCCGGTTTAGCGCGAATCATCCCTGGACGCCACGCCCTCAAGACCACGGCTTCAACCCTGGATGTGGTTCCCATGGTGACCTATCTGTTGGGCATACCCACTCCCCCTGGGCTGGATGGATCGAATCCATTGGCAAATCTGCCAACAAAGCCTACAGAACCAGAGCAGTGAGCGAAACTGAGAATTTCAGTCCTATGAAAAGTAAGTCAGATTTGCCGTCCGTAGTCGGTTGTCAGTTGTCTCTTGTAGCTCACTCCGTTCGCAGCATAGCGCAGAGCGCCAAGCGCATAGCGGCTTTGCATGTGAGGTTTTACGCTTTGCGCTATGCTCTATGCGCTTTGCTTTTTCGTACAACGGACAATAGACCACTAACAAAATAGTGCTCCAGTTTGACACAAGAGCCTGGCGTTTCTATAATCTGCAGCCAATCTTTCTAAGAAAGGAGACCAACCCATGGGCAATAGGATACGGTTGTCTGCCTTCGCCTTTATTCTGGCATTTCTCGGTGGAGTATTAAGTCTTTCGGCCCAAACCATTACCTGGGCGGAGCGTCCTTTGCTGAATTGGGAACGAGACGTTCTGAAAATATTTAATAGAAACAATTATGACAAGGTCATCGACATGGCCCAAAATCAGGAAAATGATCCCAACGGTAATGTGGTTTTGCTGACTTACTACGGCCACGCTCAGAAATATTACCTGGAGAGGAATCGGGCCTCTGCCGTCTACTACAAACAATATTATCAGATCACCCTTAATAGCCTGTCTGGGGCGAATCTAACGGTGCTTACTCGACTGATTGCCTCACCGCAGACCTCTTGGAACAAGAAAATTAACAAGAAGTTTCTGGAGGCAGCCTTTGAAAGGGCAGCAACTGGGGAGTATCTGGGTGCCATTCTTTTTTATCTTGAAAGTCCAAGCCCCGAAGTGGCCAAGGGGGCTACTGTTGCTTTGCGGTCTATCTTGCAGCAGAAACGCAACATTGTCATGAACGGCGGCACCTTGAGCAATTTCGATCGTGCCTGGATGAGCTCTGACCGTCTATTGAAGCTTCTGGTGAGAAAGACAGGCGAAACCTCCAGTCCCGTCACCGGCTTCATGTCGAAAATGCCGGCTTTTGCCCGCAAAAAAGTAATGGGAGGTGCCCCTGCCTGCTTAGCTCTTATCGAGGACCCCGCCCTGCCTCTTTTGCGCCAGGCGGCCAGTATGGGTAACGCCAATGCAGCTGCAGCCATCCAACTTATTGAGGATGCCAGGGGCGCCCGCCTTGCCAGGTATCCCAACAGTACCTGGTACAGTGCCACGGGTTCCTAACCCAGATTCTTCATGAAGCCATGCGGTTTCAAGAACAATCCACCCTCAGGGTCTCCGGCTGATTTCACTGCCAAAGCCTACCTGAAAGTGGGTAACTTTCTTGCTGGGGAACCTTTTTCAAGGCCCCGTGTCTGTACCCCCTATATTTCATGAATTGCGGTCTCGCCACAGTGATTCATGCAAATTACAAGTATAGATAATACTTTTCATTTGGAGACGAACATGTTATAAAGGCTGGGTAATATTAATAAAGAACAGATGAGGAGGCACAGGAATTAATGCCTACGCCCGCGAAGGAATTACACAAAGAGTTGAGATACGGCAACGTTAACGCCCATCGCTATTTTGACTGTCCCCACTACCAGAAGTGTCTGGAGGAGGCGGTGAAGAAGTACTGGGTGAGTTTTTCATGCCGCAATTGTGCAGAATTCAAGGAATATAGGAAAATGCAAGGCGCCACCAAGGTGCGCTAGGCACATACCTCTGCCCCGGAAGTGGTTTCGCCGGGGCTTGTTAGACTCGCCGCCCGAGACTTTGTCTCCACACCTCCACTAGCTCTGCAGCTGGGACGAAAAGGACACTTGTAGATTCATAAAATTATGCCATTGAGCAACGTCTCGCGGTTTGTCCATCTGACATGAGACGGCAGGAGGTGACGAGAACTGTCATAAGGGCTCAATGAGTTCTCGGCATAGGGTGGTGTTTCTCGTCAGTATGGCTCAAAAAAGCGAGCCGCTCTAAGTGTGTGGCATTTCAAGCATTATCAATGTGACTTAACACAGTGCTCTGGGCTATTTGGGCCTTGATTCGGGTGATTTTTGGGAGTTGGCATCCTTATTGCTATCTCAGGGGCACAAGTCGATTTTACCCCCTGAGTTTGCTATGTTTTGCAGTTGGGAGAGGGGTTTTCGACAATTGCGAGCCAGGGATATCCGAAGCGTTTAGAAGGTTGGAGGATTAGCCGATGATATTCAAAAGACCTAAATCAGCCATTTCTGATCAACGGGGTTTTACCTTGGTAGAGCTTCTGATGGTTATAGGCATTATGGGCATAATTGCGGCCATCGGTGTGCAGCAAGTTAAGTTCAACCGCGAGAACGCCATGGATCGTCAAGCGCAAACCATGACGAGAAACCTTCTTACTTACGCCGCCGTTGACGAACCTGCCCCTCCGGCTGGGCAGGAAAACCAGAATGGTGCGGGCGGCAGCTTGGCTGTTTACGGTTACCCTGAAGTAGAGATTCCTAGTGTTGTATATTGGAAAATCCAAAATGACGCTGCTGACAGATGGCGGTTCTGGTTTGCTCACCCTGGAGGCATAACTGGCTTCTATTTCTGGACTCCTGGTCTTTCATATTCTGGCAATCTTAATGACGATGGCTTTGGAAACCGTTCTGATAAGCTGGTATCGAACGTTTCATACCGTACTGACGTGGGGATTTGATATGATCTAGCTGGTAGAGAAATGTGCATCAATTGCCATACGGTTATTTACTGAAAATCACAATTGACCGAAAAAATGGCCTTTCTGTGGGTCGGGTCCATTCTTGCTTATTTCCTTCCGTTAAGCCTAAATCTCGGCCCTGCATTCGATCTCACTACGTATTTCTTGATAACGTATCGCCATGACTTGCATAATTTTTGCATCTACGATATATACAAGCCATTCTTGCCTTAATTGATATGGTCCGTAGCCTAGGGGAACGGCATGAAAGACAAAAAAACCATTATTCTTGCTGTAGTTCTTTTGCTGTTGGTGGGCGTCTATATCTATTATAACCAAAGAATCCAAAAACAGACTAAGCCGACTGGAGCGGCGGTAGACTCGACTCTGGTGGATCCGGACTTTCAGTTGAAATCCAAAGTCGGCAAGGCTATCAGGAAATACATCCAGGACAACGGAGACGCTCCCCGTAGCTTTGATAAACTGAAGGGAAAATACCTGGATGCCAAAACCTACGACCAGGCTCTAAAGAAAAATGTACAATACGCTTACGTGGGCAATAAGTCTTTTAGATTCAGCATGCCGTCTAAGCGCGCTCCAGTAAGGGTTGCCACGAAGCCGGGTACTCAACCGAAACCGGGAGCTACCGCTTCAGCTCCAGGTTCGGCATCCAGCGGTCCTCCCAGTGAGCTCGTCACCTCAGAGACCGGTTGGAAATATGATCCCACTGGCAAGCCGGATCCGTTCAAATCTTTTATCCTGGCGACCGCGGCCCAGGAGGAAACTCCCAAGGTAGTCCGTCGTCAGCTTACGCCTCTGCAAAAGATGCCCCTGAGTGAGATCGAGTCTGGCCTCAAAGCAATCATTTGGGGTCAGCTTGGCAACAAAGCTTTGGTGGAAGATGCAACTGGT
>JASFGC010000102.1:0-10715 GCA_050123975.1 Syntrophobacterales bacterium
CCCTGGATTTCCGATGGTGCCACCCGGTACAGAGATGCCAGCCTCACAGGTCTTCACAGGACTGGTGATAGATGCCCGCGGGCTGGGCGCTCGTCCGGCCATGGCACCGAAGATCGTGGATGAGAGTGGCAGGGAAATCTATGGTTCTGCCATGGTGAATCGAGAATTTGCGGTGCAGCAAGGCATGGTAGGCTATGCCAAAGACCTGAATGCCGCCCAAGGAAATAACAGGGTGACAGACAGACCTGTGACCATTAAAGCATTGCGGACGGCCGGCGCGGCTAAGTGTGATATGGTGATCTCTGACAGTGATGCCGCCAAGCTAACCAGCGCTGCAGAGAACTTGAGCTTCCTGCAGAAGTGCCGGGTCATGGTCGTTCTGGATTAAACCCGGATATTTTATGAATTGCTGTCGCGAGACCGCGAAACTGGGCGTGCCACCGGGCAACCGCAGGGTGTTGGATCCGAGGCGTACCTGAACGGTACGTCGCAGGGGCCAACACCCGAGGACGCCCGAAAAACGACCATATAATTCGCGCTCGCTGCGCTCCGCTCAGTCCCCACCCCTTCGGGGCGGGGCCCCAGTTTCGTGGTCGGAGCAAGTGATGCATGGAATATACGGGTTAAGGCAGGGAAAGCTTGAGGGACGATAGATCCCCGAGCTAAAGAGATAGGCGTGGCATGGTTTTTTCTGGCTGAGCGAAGAATCGTGCCTGAGGAGAAAACTGGCAGCAACCCACTGGAACTGGGTTGCGGGGAGGATATGGAGATGAAGAGCCATACCTTTTTGAGACTATGGACATTGACAGCCCTCCTGGTTTTTTCGCTGGCATTGTTTGTCGGTTGCGCCAAGGTGAGAGCTCCCGAGAGCGTAATGGACACTCCTGAACATCACACCAACAATGGAATGAGATCTTTTGAAAAAGGGAACCTTGACGAGGCCCAAAGAGAATTCACTCTAGCTTTAGAGTTGGCTCCCAAATACGGCCCTGCACACGTAGGGATGGGACTGGTTCAGGCCGCCAGATCTGTCAAGGTTCAGGACATAGAAGAAAAAGAGAGACTGCTCGACAAGGCCTTCGACAGTCTAAAGAGCGGTAAGAAATACGCCAAAGGGAAGGAGCAAAAGGTTTTCGCGCGCGTTGGTTATATTCGCGTTTTCACCATGACCAAGCCGAAAGGTTGGCTAGAAGATGCGAGACAGAACTTCGATTACGCAGTTCTCGACGATGATCAAGCACCAGCGCCGTACTACTTTATGGGTGAGGCGTACAAGCAGGCTTACGAGTTCTCTAAAGCCGCCGACATGTACCGTAAAGTTCTCGATCTGGATACCGCCTACACGGCTGAGGCCAATCAGTCATGGGAGCTGGTACAAAAAATTCAGAGAGCTCAGCCTGGTACGACCGTGGGCAAACAAATCTCCCTCGTTGAAGCCATTACCCGTGCCGATGTGGCTGCGCTTTTCGTAGAGGAACTCAAGCTTGAGGTAATTTACGAAAAGTTAAGCGTTAAGACTTTTGATACCTCATTTAAGGCGCCAAAGTCCGGTTTGGAAATGGAGACTGAAACCATGGTAAAGATGGCGCCTGCAACTGACATTGCCGACCATGTGCTCCGGCATGACATTGATACTGTCATACGCATAGGCGTTCGTGGCCTAGAGCCTTTTCCCAACCATACGTTTCGACCCGATGAGCAGATCAGCCGTGCCTCTTATGCCATGATGCTGGAGGATATTCTGATCAAGGCCACCCGCGATGACAAGTTAGCCACCAAATTCATAGGAAGTACCTCTCCGTTTCCTGACTTACGTGCCGACCTGCCCTATTTCAATGCTGTCATGGTTGTTACTACTCGCAACATAATGACGGTGGCTGATAAGCGTACCGGAGAATTCCGGCCCATGGCAACTGTCTCGGGTGCCGACGCCTTGCTGGCAATACGGGAATTAAAAGAGCAACTCAGGGTTTTCTGAAAGCTCGGAAATTTTTCCGTGGTCCTCCGCTGCAAGGGATCAACCGGCAGCTCATTCTGACTCGGTCAGGTTTTTCGACTGAGGACTCCAAGGGACCTCAGTCGAGCCAGCGGACCATCCAGGTCAAATGAATATTCTGCATTGAATGAGCAAAACCGCTGAGAATTTCCTGTATACACGTTATCCCTCTATCAGTGGAGTGACTTACAATAGACTCCTCTTTTAACTAAGGAAGAACGGGTTTGGCATGAAGAATTTTGGACTGCAGTGGCGACCAACCACATCCTATAGGCTCTGGTGCATCCTGCTGCTTGCGGCGATGCTGCTTGGTTTGTGCCCAGCAATTCTGGCTCAGGAATCCTTCGTCTTTCCCATAGAAGGTGAACGAGCTCGGGTAACTTTCGTTCAGGGTGAAGTGCAGCGGCAGACCGCGCCCGAAGGGTCGTGGAGTGCACTGCCGCTTGGCACTTTTGTGCAAGCTGGTGAGCGCATCATGACCATGAAGGGTGGTCGTTTGGAACTCCAGCTTCCAGATCGAAGTATTGTTCGTTTCGATGAGGAAAGCGATGTTCGGCTGGTTAAGGCCGAATATAATCCGGCGCAGTCAAAGCGTAATGTTCGCTTCAGCCTGACGCTGGGGAAGACCTGGGCAAATATCCAGGATGTTTTCGGCAGCAGCAGGGGCGTTCAGGTGGAAACAGACAATGCCATTGTGGGAGTACGTGGTACGGTCTTTCGCATGAATTTGCTTGCAGACAGAACTGCCTTGATCAGAGTGTATCGTGGCAAGGTGTCGGTGCGCAAGCCACAACGGATTCCTGCTCCCGGGGAGCCGGGAAGCCAGATACAGAGGGTTCCCGGTCCTACAAGGGTTCCCGGCCCCCACCGGGTGACCGTGGAGGAATGGATTCGCATTGTGGAGGCGATGCAGCAGATTACAGTAAGTGCCGAAGGTATTCCTTCTAAGCCAAGGACATTCAGCATGGAGGAGGATTTGAACGACTGGGTGCAGTGGAACTTGGAGCGTGATCTGCTGATCTAGCCCTTCCTCGCGCTAGAGAATATGTACTGGACCTCAGGGAGCAGCAAAGTTGGCACTGGAGAGAGGGAGTACAGTTGGAATGAGCGAATCCGTCTGGCCCGCCTTTTGCATTACCCATCTGATCTGAAAAGTTGATTAGAAAACCATCCTTATTGCGCGACAAACAGCGAAAATGTAAGTCCACCATGTGACTAAGGAGTGTGGAGGACTTCTGCTTCTACTTTCAGAACCGGAGTTGAGTTATGGCCCGTATTGATGCTTTTTTCAAGTTGATGCACGAGCAGAAAGCATCTGATTTACACCTGGTGGCAGGGCAGCAGCCCGCCTTGAGAATCCAAGGCGAAATGGAGCGAGTCAAATTCAAAGTACTTGACAACGACGAACTCAAAGGGATGCTCTATGAGATTACGCCGGAGGAGAAGATAAAGACCTTTGAGGAAACGGGAGATGTGGACTTTGCCTATGAAATACCCGGACTAGCCAGATACCGCTCAAACTTTTTCCAACAGAATTTTGGCATCGGGGCGGTATTTCGTGAAATACCCAGCGAGATTTTGTCAGTGGAAGAGCTGGGTCTTCCTCCGGTGGTAGCTAAACTGGCCATGTTGCCCAGGGGATTGGTGTTAATAACCGGACCCACCGGAAGTGGCAAATCCACCACACTTGCCGCAATTATTGATGAGTCAAACGAAAAGCGAAAAGATCATATTATCACCATTGAGGACCCCATAGAATTTGTCCATAAGAGCAAGACTTGCATCGTGAACCAGCGGGAAGTAGGGACGCACACCAAATCGTTTGCTTCAGCACTGCGCGGCGCTCTGCGCGAGGATCCTGATATAATTCTGGTGGGTGAGATGCGTGATTTGGAAACCATTGGCTTGGCTATTGAGGCCGCTGCAACCGGGCACTTGGTGTTTGCTACCCTCCACACCACCAGTGCTGCAAAGACCGTGGATCGAATGATTGAAGTCTTTCCGGCCGAGCAGCAGGCGCAGATACGCTCCACCCTCGCCGACGGTATTCGGGCGGTGGTTGCGCAAAACCTGCTCAAGAGAATAGATATTCCCGGTCGCATTGTTTGTCCGGAAATATTAATTGCCACCCATGCGGTACGGGCTTTGGTGCGAGAGAACAAGACCTATCAGATACCCACGGCCATCCAGACAGGAAAAAAATACGGCATGCAATCGTTGGACGATGCAATCATGACCCAGTTGAAGTCCAACCGAATCAGTGCCGACGAAGCCTATATGAAGTGTGATGATAAGGAGAAGTTTCGGCCATTCTTGCGAAATCCACCTACCGATTTCACTGAAGTTTAGTGACTGTCCAGGTTACCGTTCTGAAGTGATCGGTGGCATGTTGACTTTTGGCTCGAGACTGCAGAGAGAATTAAAGACAAACCAGTTTTGTAAGTTTCAGGGTTGCCGCTGTTATGTGCTTGCGCTATTGGAGCACCTCGTGGTGGCGGACTATTGTGCTGAAGCTTACTGATAAAGGAAACTTTTATGCGCAAGAGAGAGATAGATCATTTTCTTCGCAAGATGCTGGATTTTCATGAGAACGTCTCGGACCTCATTGTAACGGTGGACCGCCCTTTCCAGGTGGAATCCGACGGGGAACTCATGGCCGTCCCCATGGATGTGCAGATTGATAACTTGACGCCTTTTCAGACCGAGACCTTTGCCTTGAACCTCCTGGGAGGTGATCGACGCAACGTGGAAACCCTGCTATCCGAGGGTGCTTGCGATCTTTCCTACCACTTGGCTGGGAAAGCCCGCTTTCGGGTCAACGTCTTTTCGCAGCGGGGCTATTTCTCGGTAGTCATGCGCAAGTTGGAAACACGGATTCCCAGTATAGAGGATCTCAAGTTGCCGCAAATATTCAAACAAATGGCCCAAGAGAGAAACGGCATCATTTTTGTCACCGGGGCAACTGGTAGCGGTAAATCAACCTCGCTGGCAGCAATGCTCAACGAGGTCAACGATATTCGGCCAGTGCACATTGTCACCTTGGAAGATCCTGTGGAGTTTGTCCACCATCACCGGAAGGCCACTTTTAACCAACGGGAAATGGGGACTGATTTTGATACCTTTGCCAGTGGTCTGAGGGCGTCGCTACGCCAGGCTCCCAAGATTATTCTGGTGGGTGAAATGCGTGATCGAGAAACCGTAGAAATTGGACTCAGTGCCGCAGAAACGGGCCACCTGGTGCTCACCACCCTTCACACGGTAGATGCCGGCCAGACCATAAACCGAATTTTGGGTATGTTCGATACCGAAGAAGAAAAGCAGATAAGAATTCGTCTTTCCGATGCCATTCGCTACGTTGTGTGCCAGCGGCTCCTTCCTCGAGAGGGTGGTGGTCGGGTGGCGGCTTTTGAGATAATGGGAAAAGACATCCGAGTGAAGGAAATCATCCTTGATGGTGAGAGTGAGAGTAAGACTTTCTATGAAGTCATCGAGAGCAATCGGGCGTTTGGCTGGTGCACGTTTGATGACTCTATTTTAGAGCTTTTCCAGGAAGGTCAAGTAAGCCATGATACTGCCATGGCATATTCTTCCAAAAAGGCCATCATGAGACGCGGTATTGACCGAATCAAAGCTGCTCGCGGTGAAAAGGTAACCGACATTGAAGGCCTTGAAGTAGACAGAGGATACGGGACTCGGGGCAAAATTAAAAAGTAGGTATACAAAGCACGGTCAACCCGGGCTGGAGGGTGATAATCAGTGAGAATACAGTGCGATCATTGCCAGGCTGCGTTCAACGTACCTGATGAAAAAATACCCAGGGGCAGGCAATTCAAGGCGACCTGCAGCAAATGCCAGAGCACCATTATTGTGGAGCCGCAGGGAGCCTCCGGAGGCAGGGGTGCTACGATTGGCGTTGACGTGTCTCTTTCGGAGGTTACTGATGCGCCTACGGCGATTCAGGCTGATCTCGATTCGTCCAGTGCTTATGATTCTCCTCTGGAGGTTCTCGAAGAAGGTGCCATGAGCGCTCTTGTCTGTGTGGATGAGCCCGAGCGGCTCAGGGCTGTGAAGGAAGCGCTTGAAGACTTAAACTATTACACCAGTGTGGCTTCCTCAGTAAAAGAGGCACTCAGTAAGCTCCGTTATAATCAATATGACCTGGTGATGCTGGATGAGGAATTCTGTGGCGAGAGTGCTGAAAACAACACCATACTGCGCTATCTGCAGCCCATGCCCATGTCTACTCGCAGGAACATCTTCTTGATGATGATCAGCAGCCAAATCAAAACGTTAGACAACCTAATGGCATTTGCCAACAGTGTCAACGCTGTGGTCAACGTCAGCGATATTCAGAAAGTGAAACTAGTACTTGAACGTTCTATGGCTGACCACCGGCGTTTTTATAAAGTGTATAGGGATCTAGTCCAGGTGATTGGTATCCACTGATTCTGCCGAGTGGAGTGCCAATCACAGAGGTCAGAAGTCGGAAATCAGAGATCAGTCTCACGCTTGCCCACTGACCTCCGACTTCTGTCTTCTGCCAGCTCTACACATACCCTTCCCCTGATTTTCTTGACACTGATTTGGCGAGAGCTTATAAATAGACGTGCCAGCCCGCATATTTCATGAATTGACGTCACGAGACAGTTGAGATGCGCTTGCAACCGGGCAACCGCAGGAACTCGGGCCTGAGTCGTACTCGAACAGTACGTCGCAGGGTGAGCTTGTCCTGAGCCTGCCGAAGGAAGGTCCGAGGACGCACGGGAGGAAGATCAGATCCGCTGTCGCAGTAGACCATTCATGAAATATCCGGGCTAGAAGGGGACGTAGCTCAGTTGGGAGAGCGCAGCGTTCGCAACGCTGAGGTCGTGGGTTCGAATCCCATCGTCTCCACCAAAGAGTGGTAACCGCGGCCGTGACCGCGGTTTTTCTTATCTTTATCGAGTCCACTGCACAGAGATAACTATTTTTTGGGGAGGGTGCAATGAGACAAACGGCAATAGCTATGTTGGCTCTCGTTGTTTTATTGAGCATTTCTGGTTTCCCCGTAAAGGTCTTTGGTGCTGCTGACGAGTATGAGTCGCTGGAATTTTTCCTGGATCAATCCTTGAAGCGTGAAAAAGATCCCGAGAAACGGGCCGAGATTCTCAATCGCTACCTGATAAAGGCCCTGGCGTTGGTATATCGACAGAATCAACAACTCATCAGACTTCAGCGCCAGCTTCTGGATGCTACCAAAGAGCTAAGGGATATAGAAAAGAAAGAGATAAGGGAGATGGAGATAAGAATGCAGAAGAATCAGTGAGAAACGGGCATGGAGCATGGAGCATAGAGCATAGGGAAACAATCTTGGATTTCGAATTTCGAATTTCGGATTGCGAATTTAAAAAACAGAAGACAGAAATCCCACTGTGGGAGCGGCTTTCTAGCCGCGATTTTAAGGTTACAACTAATTTTCTAACTCCCTAATTCTCGAATCGACTAATTGACGAGCTCCTTTGGCCAACATCATTGACAGACCTTCAGATTTCCCCTATAGTTCGCAGCCAAAATGTACATTTGAAAGTAGATCTGGTTACCTTAGACATGACGGGAGGAGATGGGGTGCCAAGAACAGCAAACATAACTCGGAAAACCAAAGAGACCAAGATCAAGATGAAGCTTGTTCTTGATGGTAATGGTGAGTGTAAGATCAAGAGCTCCGTGGGTTTTCTTGACCATATGCTCACCTTACTGGCAGCCCACGGTCGTTTCGATCTAGAATTACAGGCCGAGGGTGATCTTTGGGTGGATCAACACCATACGGTGGAAGACATAGGTATTTGCCTGGGTCAGGCTTTCGCCAAGGCTCTGGGCGAGAGAAAGTCTATTCGGCGATACGGTCAGCAATTGATTCCTATGGATGAGGCCCTGGCGTCGGTGGCTGTTGATCTGTCCAATAGGCCGTATTTGGTTTACAACGTGCCCCAGCTGAGCGAAAGGGTAGGGGAGTTCGAGACCCAGCTCATTCAAGAGTTCTTTCGGGCATTCACCCTGCACGCTGGAGCTACCATGCATATCAATGTCTCTTATGGGGACAACAGCCACCATATCATAGAGGCCATTTTCAAGTCGTGTGCTCGAGCCCTGAGATACGCATGTGAGTTAGATCCTGGTCTTGATAGTGTACCTTCAACGAAGGGGGTCTTATAAGAAGACAGGGTGCACGGCCCAGAACAGACACAGCAAAAGCTTTAGCTTGCCGTGAGCTTTGGAACCTGAGCGAGAGCTCGGTATAGAGCGGAAATTCTACAAGCTTCGCTTGACAATACTGGTTACATAGAGTTAAAAATAAAAGTTCTACAATTTGACGCGGGGTGGAGCAGTTTGGTAGCTCGTCGGGCTCATAACCCGAAGGTCCCAGGTTCGAATCCTGGCCCCGCTACCAAGGTAAATGAAAGGGACTTGTGGTAAAATCCAAGTCCCTTTTTCATTTAATTCAAAGCATTTTTTTCTTGCCAGAACTCACTTCAGTTTTGTACCTTGAAAGCAGCACGGTTTTCCTGCTAGCAAGGTTTCCGACTTGGCCGACAGCCCAGATTTTTTTCCGATCAGTCCTCAACTTGGATGTAATCTTTGCGTTCATGAATAAAACTTGTTCAACATCTTAAACCTCGGCCTTACTGACAGGTCAGATCGCATAGAGCATAGCGCATAGCGAAAAAAAGAGTGAACGGTAAATGGTAAACGGTGAACAGTCGCGGAGCCAGCGTATGATCGATTTGCCGCTCACCGTTTACTGTTTACCTGACGCTTTGCGCTCTGCGCTTAGCGTTAACGGGGCAGTCCGAGGCTTGGTCCTTTGGTGTCGGATCTTTCTCTCATCAAGATTCTTGTCCATTTCTTCAATATAACAGTGGGAGAGGTAACAATGGCCGAAAAGGAGCATGTAGAAAAGCTCAAACAAGGAGTGGATTCTTGGAACAGATGGCGGCTTGAAAATTCAGATATAGTGCCGGATCTCAGCGACACCAACCTCCAGGGAAAAGATCTGCGCGAAGTGAACCTTCGGCGAGCAAACCTTAGAGGAGCAGACCTTCGTGAGGCCAGCCTTCGCTGGGGTTACCTGAGCGAGGCTAATTTAAGCGCAGCAAACCTGAATTGGGCGGATCTGCGCGAAACCTCGCTTGAGAGGGCGAACCTTCGCGATGCCTTTCTTCACGGAGCACAGCTCGTTGGGGCAAATCTGAGCGAGGCTGATCTCCGCGGGGTGTTCCTCCGTGAAGCTTTCCTCCGAGACGCAATTCTTCGTATGGCTGACCTGCGCTGGGCCAACTTGCGCGAGGTGGACATACGTTGGGCTGATTTCAGTGGAACCGACCGAAGGGGAGGAGGAGCGAATCTTAGTCGGGCCAATCTACGTGGGTCTGATATGCGCGGCACCAATCTGCGCTGGGCTAATCTCAGTTGGGCCTTGCTTGAAGAAGCCAAGCTGATAGGGGCTGAGCTCATAGGAACAGACCTGAGCAGGGCATTTCTGGTAGGAGCCAATCTCATTGGCGCGGACTTTACCGGAGCGGATCTCAGTGGTGCATTTCTGGATAATGCAAGTCTCATGGGATCCAACCTTGCCGAAGTAAATCTAGAAGGAGCTTTCCTGCGCTGGGCTAACCTTCGGAGAGCAAAAAACTTATCGGGCAAACAACTTTCCAAAGCAACAACTTTACATGGTGCTGAGCTGGACGAAGATCTCAGGGGAAAAGTAGAAAAGGTTGTCTAGCCCGGATATGTTCTTGCTTTCTGACATACTGTTTGGTAGCCTCAGATCAGCCTGAGAGTTCCAACCTTACCTATGTCGTATTCTTTTTCACTGTCCAAGTCGGCTTCCAAATTTGGGAGGAATTCCAAGGGATTTTGAAGGGATGAGTGGATACCCAGATGATCACCGACTTGCTAGTGATCTTGAGTACTTCGTCAAAACAGATATGGAGAGAAGGAAAGGAGATGAGAATCATGGAAGTAGGGAACCGTTCAGTCAAGCTTAAGCTAGAACCTGGATCTTACCCTGTGATCAAGATTGATCTCAACGGACAGGACGAAAATAATACGCTTGAAACAGAGGTCAAGTTCCCACGAGAATTTTGGCTAAATATGGCCAATAGCTGTAAAGAAGTTGCAGGTTCTATGGGTGCTTTCACTTCACAAACCATAGTATCCGGATTGAATCTGATGCACCAGTCCATTCTGCTGGAAATTGCGGCAGAAGATAAAAGGTTGAAGTATCAAAAGGCGTATGAGTCTTTGGTGGATTTTGTATTTGAAATCAATAACAGAACTGATTTAGATAAAGTGCGAAAAGGTCAGATGATCCACGATCGGGCTTGCGAACTCAAGCTACAACCTTGAATCACGAAGCCGTGGAAAACGTTGAAGCCGTGGCTGCGCCGGGTTATGGGTAAGAGGTAATTAGTAATAGGTGATAGGTAATGGGTAATGGCGGGAGTGATATTGTCTATAACCTATAACCTATAACCTATAACCCATGACCTATTACCCATTCCTTTATGCTCCATGCCCTATGCTTTCTAGAAGCTTTACTTTGTCTGAACTCCCCTCTTGTTCAGACAAGCTTGATCAGTACCAGCGTAATATCATCTTCCTGGGGAGCATCTCCCTGAAAAGTGCGAAGGGCGTCAATGACTCCTTGTTGAATTTCTTCTGCGGATTCGGCGGCGTGTTT
>JASFGC010000103.1:0-10685 GCA_050123975.1 Syntrophobacterales bacterium
ATCTCGAATATGACGAACTGGCTGGGCGCTGCTACCGGAAAATTGCCAAGGAACTCGGCCGCATGTGGCCCGAGGAAGCAGAATAAGAGAAAAAAGACAATTGAGGAATTAGGGAATTAGGGGATTAGGGATTGCGGATTGCGGATTTTGCTATAAAAAAATTTATTAATTCCTCAATTCCTTAATCCCTCAATCCCTCAATCCCTTAATCCCTCAATCCCTCAATTCCTTAATCCCTCAATCCCTCAATTAGACTCCATAGAAAGATCGGTACCAGTTGATGAAGTGCTCTATGCCTTCTTCTATGCCGGTACGAGGCTGAAACCCCAGATCTTCCTGGCTCTCCTTAATATCCGCATAGGTCTCGGCCACATCTCCAGGCTGCATGGGCAGCAATCTCTTGTCGGCCTTTTTCTCTAATGCCTTCTCAATACATTCAATGAAATAGAGAAGATCCACTGCCCTTGAATTGCCCAGATTGTAAATGGCATATGGGACAGCCCGGTCCAGACTGGCCACAACGCCCTGAACGATATCGTCGATGTAAGTGAAGTCTCGTTTCATCTTGCCGTAGTTGTATACCTCAATGGGCTTGCCGCCCAGAATCGCCCGCGTAAAGATAAACAACGCCATGTCCGGTCTTCCCCAAGGGCCATAGACAGTAAACAAGCGAAGCCCTGAACAAGGCAGGCCGTAAAGATGATTGTATGTGTGAGCCACGAGTTCATTGGCTTTCTTGGTAGCGGCGTATAGCGAAACGGGGTGATCCACCTTGTCTTTGACGCTAAATGGAACTTTTTCATTGCTACCGTAAACCGAAGACGAGGAAGCATAGACAAAATTCTCCACTTCATGCTCTTTTGACAGGTGGATCAGATTGAGGAACCCTTCCATGTTTGAGCTCTGGTAGGCGAATGGATTGATGAGCGAATAACGAACACCTGCCTGGGCCGCCATATTGCATACCAATTGAATGGGATGATCAGCAAAAACCTTAGAAAGTCCAGTTAAATTGGCAAGATCTTCCTTGTAGAAGACAAACTGCTCATTGTCTTTTAGGAGGCCGAGTCGGGCCTCTTTCAGGGAGACGTCGTAGTAGTCGTTGAGATTGTCCAGCCCAATCACCCGATCTCCCCGTTCCAGCAGGGCTTGGCTTACGTGAAAGCCAATGAAACCTGCTGCCCCGGTGACCAAATAGGTTTTCAACGAAGTCCCTCCTTAACCCGGATATTTCATGAATTACTTGCTGCGACCACGAAACTGGGAACCCGCTTGCGGGACTGAGCGGAGCGCAGCGAGCGCGAATAATCTGGCCGTCCTTCCTGGCGTCCTCAGGTTTCGGTCCCTGCGACGTACCGTTCAGGTACGGAAACCAAAACCCTGCGGTTGCCAGGTGGCACACCCATCTTCGTGATCTCGCGACAGCAATTCATGAAATATCCGGGTTAGCTTTCGTACCCACTGCCTTAAATCCCCTGTGTTGCCTCGGAGCATCATAGACAGCGGGGCACCATCCCCATGAAATTGTCCTTGCCAGGATTACCATGGTGTGCTATCTAAAACACAAGGCAGGCACGAGCCTGCCCTTTTTGGTGGTGGGTGTAGCTCAGTTGGTTAGAGCACCGGGTTGTGGCCCCGGAGGTCGAGGGTTCGAATCCCTTCACTCACCCCAATTCGCACCAAGGTGCCGCATAGCGCCAAGCGCACGGCGCAGAGCGTTCATTGAGTTCTCCACCTGTCCACGCTTCAATCCAATCGCAAGCCGATTTCTCCTTACTCCTTCTAATCCCAGCTCCACCCCTCTGCAACCTTACCAGAGTTTGGTCTTTACGCTATGCGCTCTGCTCTATGCGCTCTGCGCTTTACTTACACAGCGGAGATACCCAAAAGTCATCCGGCGACACGAGAAGGCCCTCGTAGGGCTCGAGAGACTCAGGCACTTCTCCCTGTGTCTTATTCATTTCAAGCAATTCGTAGAGCTGGCTCACCTTTTCCATCTTCCCCAGGGCTCCGTAAAGGCGGATGGCGCGATCAAGATCCAGGAAGGCTTTTCCCCACAACTGCTGTTGCTGGCGCAGCCGACCAATTTGTTCTAAATCCTGAGCAATTCCACTCGCATTTTCGGCAGCTCTGTCAAGTTCCAGAGCCCGGTTCAGTTGCTTTTCGGCTCTGGCGAAGTCACCCTGAGCCACTGCCACCAGGCCAAGCTGCATATGAGAGTTGGCCATGGTTGGTTTAGAACCACTGTTCTCCGCTCTGGCTAAGGCCCGCTTGAGCAGCGACTTCGCCTCTTCGAGCCGTCCCTGCTTCCGTCTGAGCATAGCAAGATTATTCAGATGCATTGCGAAACCGCTTTTCTGGGGATTTTTCTTAGCTACAACCAGCGCCTTTTCCCATAACTCTTCGGCCTCCTGGTGGCGTCCCGCTTTAAAGGCCAGACTCCCCAGGTTACCCAAGGCAAAAGCCTCCTCTCGGGCACTGTTGAGCAGGCTGTTGAACTCCAGCGCTTTTTGCAGGTGCTCACCGGCCTCCACATAGTGATCTTGAGCCAAGGCCACTGCACCCAGGTTATTATAGGCCCGAACCATTTCTTCCAGATTGTCCACTAAGCGGCTGGCTTCTAGCGCCTGGCGAAAGTACCGTTCGGCTCGCCTAAAACATCCCCGCTCGAACCAGTAACTTCCTTCAGCTGCCAATCGTTTCACCTCACTGAGCCGGGGTGGAAGCGTATTCTTGGGGCCACCACCACAAGCCACCACGAGTGTGAGCAACAAGGCTCCGAGAGTGAAGAGAACGGCTATTGTTTTCTTGTGGCCGAACCTATGGCTGGCCGGGACTAACATCAGTTTTGACCTCCTCTTATTTCGAGGCCGTGGGTTTCTGACTCGGGAGGCGGTGGCAAATTGGGGCGAATGAGAAAGTTCTCTTTTACTGAATCCAAAATGCGATTAACTTCCTGCATTCCCTCTCTCGCTTGAGCACTGATTTCAGGCACCTCTTCCATAACCTTCTCCAGGATGACCTGTACCTTGAGCAGCCTGTCCAGAAGTTCCTGGGTTTTGTCAACCATTTCCGGGGCCTCGCGCGTTGCCTTCTCCAAATGCTTAGAACCCTCCTCAATGTTGACACCTGCCCGGACAAGATAGTCGGCCGTCTCCTGGAGGGTCGCCACAAAGGTATCCATGTGCTCGTACAGTTCATCACTCTTTATCAGCCGACCAAGTGAGCCTTCGCCGGCTTCAACAGTGCCTGTTATCTGCTGGAGATTGCTAAAGGTCCCGAAAAACGGTCCTTTCGGATCCTTGAGTTGATCTGTGATCTGCGCCAGATCCTCTAAAATCTTACCAATGTGCTCCAGTTTCGCACCAATCTCGTACTGTTCCAAATACTCGGTGAATTTTTTCTTCTCTTTGGTGGGAATCAGCCCCTCGGGTGGAATGACAGCTGCCTTCGAAGTACCAGGTCTGATATTAATGTACTCGCTCCCGATAACTGTGGGACTTTCCACAGTGGCCACACTATTGGCGCGAATACGAGAGGCATACTCTGCCAACACCCTGACCTGAACCTTGACCTTGTTGTCTTTTGTCAGCAGCACGTCCGTCACGCTGCCGATATCCGTTCCTAAAAGTTTAACCCGCGAGCCGGAGACTAGATTGTAACCTTCTTCAAAGGTGGTGTAATAGACCACATGCTTGCGAAACCAATTCTTGCCACGGCCCACCACGGCCACCGTAAACAAGAAAACTATTAAGGTCAGGAGGATAAACGCCCCGGTCATCCTTTCCATAGTGCTATATTGGAGCCTCATTCATCTCTCCATTCTCTGAACAAAAGCGCACCGCGCCTTCTCATTGATTCCCGGTAGATGGAGGGATCGAACTGATCCACCTCAAAGTGGTGACACTGGCCTTTGTCAAAGACCAGTACCCAGTCCCCCCATCTTTTTATAACTTCAGGCACGACGCTGGCCACCAAAAAGGCGCAACCGTCTTCAATGCTACAGGTATTAAAAACATCTAATAGCAGGCTGTAGACCCGCTCCCCTAGATCCAGAGAGGGGTGTTCCAAAAGATAAAGCTGTGGCTTCTTAACCAGTTCCCTGGCGTAAACGGCCAGGCGGCGTTGCTCAAAGGTGAGTTCAGCCGGTCGCAAAAAACGATACTCATAGAGCTCGAACTGCTTCAGCAGCTCTGTCACCCTCTCGTAGGACTGCTCCCGAACCATCTCCTCATGGTACTGCAGCCCCAAACTAATGTTGTCCAGGACTGTCATGTTGCTTATCAGAGATGTCTCCCGATGAACAAAGCCAATTCGCCGCCGTAGCTCGTACAACCCCGGGCCATCAATCTGATCCGAGCTCTGACCAAACCAGGAAATCCGGCCACCGGTCGGTGAATCTAACGTTGCACAGATTTTTAGCAGTATAGTGGCGCATCGATGGGGGTCAGCCAGCAACACACCCCTTTGCCCTCTCTCCAGACGAAACGACAGCTCACTGAAGAGACACGTACCATCTTCTTCACAGTACTCTATTTGTTCGCAGGCAATGATCGGTTCTTTCACAACTTCCAACCAAAGTCTATGTATGAGGGCCTGTCTTCCCCTAATACCCCATGCCCTCGATTAGAGGTAGAACAGGGCAGAAATCAGTACGTTGAAAAAAATACACAAGATGAAGCAGTCCATCAGGGCTCGAGATACCTGCGGCGGAATATCGGTAACCGCATCCGCCGTCCTGAATCCATGATACATGCAGACTAAAGCGATGGTTAAGCCGAACACAAACGCTTTCACTGAGCCGACAATGATGTCGATGCCGTTGAGCTCACGGGCGAGATCACTGAAAAGGGACCAAAATGGAACGTCAACTAAAGTCCAGGCTACGACGAATCCACCAAAAATGCTCACCACATTAAAAAAGACGATCAGGCAAATCACCGCTACAGTAACCCCCGCCAACCGGGGCAAGGTGAGAAAATGCAGTGGGTCGATACCCTGCATCTCGAGGCTTTCAATTTCTCTCAGTACAGTCATGTATCCCATTTCAATAGCGATGGCTGAGCCTGACCGTAGGGTGACCACCACCGCAGTAAGCAATGGCCCCACTTCCCGGATAACCACCACAGTCAGCAAGGATGCCAAAACATTCCTGCTACCCACCCTGGTCAGTTGGGCAATACCCTGGATAATTACCAGTCCACCCACCAGGAGCGCTATGAGGCAGATAAGTTCTAGTGACTGGACTCCGGTGAAATATATTTGCTGGATAAAGGTGCGAGCCACAAGCCTCTGGCCGGTTTTTCTATAGCGCAAGGTTGTTTTGAAGCACACCACAAAAAAACCAAGGATGTCCGCCAGCCGGTAAAATTTCTGCAAAAACCACCTGCCACAGGAGCCGGTCAGCATGTGGAAATAATGTCCCGCTTGCATATCTATCCTACCCAAACCTACACATATCTACTGTTGTTGAAAATGCTATAGCTCGCCCCGTTGAATAGGGTTCCCTTCGGGAAATTCAACAGGGCGAGCGCATTCCCCGTAGTCCGCCTGAGGCGGACGGGGTTAGCGAGCGAACTGCAATAAAATGATATAAATACCTTACATTTCGAAGATTCCCTGCAGCTTGCTGCAGGGAGCTTCAAAATAGATCTCTTATGCATAACCCATGCCTCGCAGCCACTGTCTGTTCTGACAACGAACCACTCTAGGCAAGTGCGGCGATGATCTCCCGGCAGAAAGCAGGTAGGTCGTCGGGCTTTCTGGAAGTGATCAAAGTACCGTCTACCACCACCTCTGCATCTTCATATTCAGCGCCTGCATGAACCAGGTCATCTCGAATAGCGAAAAATCCGGTGACCTTCCGACCTCTGACAATGTCTGCAGAAGTGAGCATCCAGCCGGCATGACAGATGGCAGCCACCACTTTTCCTTGCTCAAAACCGTCACGCACCAACTTGACTGTAGCCTCATGTCTCCGCATCAGGTCCGGTGCATAGCCACCTGGTATGATGATTCCATCATATTTGCCAACATCTATATCACGAGAACCTGCATCGGAGGTGATCGGATAACCGGTCTTACTTTTGTAAGTAACACCGGCCTCAGTACCAACAGTTGTCACCACAGCACCCTCTTCCCTCATTCTGTATAAAGGATACCAGGCTTCCATTTCTTGATACATATCTTCCACCAGAACGATAATTTTTTTGCCTCGAAGTTTCATGAGATTCCTCCTGAGCCGATATATCACCGACTAGTTGCTTCCTTGTTGGCCGCAACTATTTTTTCTTTTATAAGACGCGTCTTTAGCTCGATCTTATACTTGGGGGAAAACCTAACAGAAGGACTTAACCCAGTCAAGCAGGACGTAATGGTAAGCAGTAAGCGGTGAGTAGTGAGCGGTAAAAAACAAAGAATCCAGGAGACAGGAGACAGGAGTTGGAATTGAGGTCTCAGGTGTCAGGTTTCAGGTGTCAGTAGTTAAATGTAAATCCTTATCGAGCATCGAGTATCCAGCATTCAGCATCGCGCTTTTAAATCCACAATCCGAAATCAGCAATCCGCAATCTACTCTATGCCCTATGCTCCATGCTCTATGCCCCATGCCCTATGCGGTTTTCGATAAATCCTTGACAATTAGTAACCGATTGCCTATAAGCAAACCTGTCTTTCTCTTGTGCGCCCGTAGCTCAGCCCGGATAGAGCGTCGGACTTCGAATCCGCAGGTCGCAGGTTCGAATCCTGCCGGGCGCGCCACTTTTTTTTGGACCACCCAGAATTTTGAAGCTCCCTGCAGCAAGCTGCAGGGAATCTTCGAAATGTAAGGAAAGGATTCCATTTTATTGTAGTTCGCTCGCTAACCCCGTCCGCCTCAGGCGGACTACGGGGAATGCGCTCGCCCTGTTGAATTTCCCGAAGGGAACCCTATTCAACGGGGCGAGCTATAGCATTTTCAAACACATGCTTAATCGGGCCGTTAGCTCAACTAGGCAGAGCAACTGACTCTTAATCAGTAGGTTCGGGGTTCGATTCCCTGACGGCCCACCATAGTGCAGAAGGGTTCACAGACTTTACCGTGGACCCTTTTTTCTTTGAACATCTAAAAATTCGGCCTTTGCCCTCTTGCCTTTCCGTATTGGCGGAGTTATCTTTCCGACCAGCGGCATGGTATTGAGTCACAAGCTCACAATTGTTTCATGCCGTCTCTTACTTCCCCGCTCTCGTAACATTCGGGAGCGGGGAATTTTTTGTTTTCACCTTCTCCCTCGTTGAGCACGACAGGAAGGTCACAAACCATTTTTAAAGTTCGGTGTAGATGAAGAAATAGATACCCTCGGAGTAATCGGGTAGGAGTTTGTACAATTGAAGCTCCCTGCAGTCCGCCTCAGGCGGACTACGGGGAATGCGCTCGCCCTGTTGAATTTCCCGAAGGGAACCCTATTCAACGGGGCGAGCTGTAGCATTTTCATCAACCGTTGAACGAGCATGTAGTCCATCACTGGTCAATAATCTCAAGAACCACACGCTTCCCCAACTTGCCAGCGGCAGCGTTTAAAAGGGTCCTCATGGCTTGCACATTGCGTCCTTTTTTGCCAATTATCTTGCCGATGTCCTCCCTGGCTGATCGCAATTCAATCACTAACGTGTCACTGCCAGCGATCTCGCTTACGTCCAACTGATCTGGATTGTCCACCAGCGCCTTCGCCATGATTTCAACCAACTCTTTCATCGCTGTAACCTCCGTTCTCATGGTGCTGGAAGGGAACGTCAGATAGTATTAGTGACCATACTATATAATACCACAACATCTTGGGAATGCTTGATGATTAATCACGGCTTGAGCAATATTTCCCTTCTTGCCTTCTACTTGAGGGAAAACTAGAAGCCCCCGCGGCAGTAAAAAGATCCCACAGAGCTTGTGCATCGACACCTTCTGCTTATCTCTTACTACGGCTACCCCAAGAGAGAGATCATCATAAATGGTTTGACTTTCACCTATGGATTAGGTTATCGTCCAGCCAATCAATAAAGGGCCGTCTTTGTTGGCGGCCCGGTTTCGTTCTGGGGGAAGATCCATTTGTCAAGAGTGGCAACCTCGAGTGTGGAACTATGAGAATTTCTTTGAAAGGAGGGTGTCACAATGGCTAATGGAATTGTGAAGTGGTTTGATGAGCGCAAAGGTTACGGCTTCATCGAGCAAGAAGAAGGACCGGATGTATTTGTTCACCACTCAGGGATCAACGCAACCGGTTTCAAAACGCTCAATGATGGCGACAGCGTGACTTTTGATGTAGAGCAGGGGCAAAAAGGTCCTGCTGCAGTGAATGTCACCAGGATTTAGTTAGTAGAAACACGCTTATTTAAGGGCATCTCGTTGAGATCAGACGAGATGCCCTTTCGTTTTTTTGTACGGGAAATCGAACCAGATTATGTGCAGCTAGGGGTATTGAGTATCGAAATATCGGGTTAGCAGAGTCAATCACTCCTTTTTTTGTAGTCTGGCACTGTGTTTGCAGCAGTTGAGTAGTCAGGAGATTCATTGGCATGAAAAAATCTGAAGCTGTCAGTGGAGTATATTATGGGAGACTACAGGAAACCCATAGATTGCAGGCACTACCCAATATGCCAAGATCTCGAAACCGTGAGTCGGGATATACCGGCCAGCTTTTCCGGTATGCATGCCATAGTGATGCAGAGAGAAGCTGAGTCGATCTGCGAGAAATGCCACGATTTTGAACCCAAGGACCTAGCAGGGGCCGCTTAGTATAAGCCTCAGCCCGCATATTTGATGTTTTGGCCAATACACACCTGGTTTTTTGGCCAATTCTGGTGTGTAAGCTCTGAAAATTCTTTAATCTCACGAACCCACCTTGACAGTCACCAAAATTCCATGCCAGAGTAATAAAAAATCCGGACCTCAAAGGACCCGCCTTCGCCAAGGCTACGGCGCGGCAGGCCCGGCTTTGAACTGACCCCTTGACGCAAAGCGCTAAGCGCAGAGCGCAAAGCGTGAGGTAAACGGTAATAAGGTGAACGGGAAAGCGATCATGCGCTGGCTGTGTGACTGTTCACCGTTTACCATTCACTATTTTTTCGCTATGCGCCATGCGCTATGCTCTATGCGATCTGACCTGGCCCTAAGGGACCAGGTTTTTAATGTTGAATAGATTTGATTACGGGCTAGACAAGGAGTAATAGGTATGGGCTGGTTAGGGAAAATACTCGGAGGCACCATAGGATTCGCTTTGGGTGGCCCTATCGGTGCAATTGCAGGAGTTGCGTTAGGTCACACCTTTGATGCAAACAACAGACAATACTACACAGAAGGAAGGAGGCGGCTCTCGTACCACGAGCAGGCGCAGATGACCTTCTTTGTTGCAACATTTTCAATGTTGGCAAAGCTGGCCAAGGCAGATGGCCGCGTATCACCCCAGGAGATACAGACCATTGAAGACTTTATGGCACATGAGTTAAATCTGAACCCACAAAGTAAGAGATTTGCCGCGGAGATCTTCGAGACTGCACTTAATTCTCCAACACCGTTCCAAGATTTTGCTACCCAGTTCTACCAAGAATTCCAAAACCAGCCTCAGCTTTTGGACCTCATGATAGATGTATTGCTCAGACTATCTATTGCCGACGGCATTTTGACTGACAGTGAAGAAAAACTCATCAACTCTGCAGCTGGCATCTTCAATTTCAGTGAGAAAAAATACAAAGAACTGAAATCCAGGTACGCCCCGGATTTTGAAAAACATTACGCCATCCTGGAAACTGACAGTAGTGTTACAGATGAAGAGATTAAGAAGCAATACAGAAAGTTAGTGAAAGAATACCATCCGGACAAAATCGCCTCCAAGGGATTGCCTGAAGAGTTCACCAACTTTGCTCACGATAAATTCCGCCAGATCCAAGAGGCGTATGACGCCATCAAACAAGAGCGCGGAATATAGGCTGGCACCCGTCATTGGGTCATTAGGGCTCACGCCCGTCATCAGGCCGCACGGCCGTCATTAAGTTGTTGAGATGCCATAGTGACGTGTGACAGGGAAGCCTAATGACCATGAATGACGCCGAAGGCATAATGACAGCGAAGCGTAGTGACGGCCACCTATGGTGGCCAACTGACCGCCAGTGACGGCATAGGGTAATGACTTTAGAATGATGACTCTACGCTCTTTGTCCCATGGCCTATGCTAAACTAGGGCGGCCAGACCTGGAAGTGTCTTCCCTTCCAGAAACTCCAATGAAGCCCCGCCACCGGTGGAAATGTGTGAGATGGCTTCAGCCTGCCCCGAGCGCTTCACTGCCGCCACCGAATCACCACCCCCTATAACCGTAAGTGCTGAGCTCTTTGCCAGTCCGACAGCCATGGCCATAGTGCCATGATCAAAAGGTTGTTTTTCAAACATTCCCAGCGGCCCGTTCCAGAAAATCGTGCGGGCCTTGGCGATCTCGCTTTCGAAAGAAGCGATGGTTTCCGGGCCGATGTCAAGTCCCATCTTGCCGATTGGAATGTCACCCTTAACTGTAATTGCACCCCTCCCCTCTTCCGGCTTGTCAGCTACAACATGGTCAGTGGGCAACAACAGAGCCACCCCCCGGTCTTTCGCTTTATTGAGCAGATCATGTGCTAAGGTGAGCTGATCTTCTTCCACCAGGGACTCACCCGTCTGTTGACC
>JASFGC010000104.1:0-10658 GCA_050123975.1 Syntrophobacterales bacterium
CAAATAGCTGAACTGTATGACAACGTTCGGCTTATTCATCTGCACGCCGGAGATAGCGGTCAGATGAACAAATTGGCACTTTACGCTCATCTGGATGAATTCTTCAAAGAGCTGGAGGCATTCAGAAACCGCACGTCTCTAGACTATGATCTCATACACAGTCACTACTGGCTGTCAGGGAGGGTAGGGAACTGGGCGCAAGAGCGCTGGGAAGTTCCTCATGTCTTTATGTTTCATACTGTTGGTGCAGTAAAAAACAGCACGGCTGGTTCTGAGAAAGAACCCGAAATTCGTACGGCCATTGAAAAACATTTGGCAAAAAAGTGCGACCGTATACTTGTCGCAACTGATAGAGAAAGAGACCATTTGGTACAACACTATGGAGCATGCCATGAAAAGATTGGCGTTGTGCCCTGCGGTGTGAACTTGGATCTTTTTCGCCCATTAGACAAAGATGCGGCCCGGCAACAATTGGGTTTTGCTCCAGATGAGTCGATTGTGTTGTATGTCGGTAGGTTTGCACCAGTGAAGGGAATAGACAGATTGATGGAGGCCATAGCGAACCTCGAGCACCATCAGCGGCTTCGATTGCTCATTGTAGGAGGCGATGGCAATGACGCACGAGAGTCTCGAGATTTTCAAAGGCTAGCTGGAAAATTGTCCATTCAAGATACCGTCACTTTTGTGGGCAGGATCGAACAAGATAAACTTCCCACATACTACAGTGCCGCAGATGTCTTGGTTGTACCATCGCATTATGAAAGTTTTGGTCTGGTAGCGTTAGAGTCTTTGGCTTCGGGCACTCCGGTGGTGGCAACCAAGGTCGGGGCTATGGAGAGTATTCTCAAAGAGGGAGAAACAGGACATGTGGTGAGCAATGGTTCTCCCCGTCTATTGGCAAGGGGTGTAGAGAAATTTATCTCAGATACGAACGGCCTTTCACCCCACGAAGTTCGAGCCTCAGTTACGAGGTATGGCTGGTCGAATGTGGCATCTGCCATGATTGACGAATACGTAGATGTGCTAAGGTGATAGTAGATTGTAGATTTGAGAAAAGCATGGAGCATAGGGCATAGAGCATAGGGTATAAACATTTCGAAATTATTAATTCTGAGAGCTGATCGCTGATGGCTCTTATACGAAAACCGAGATTTTCGCATGAGCCTTAAATGGGGAGTTTAAATGTGAGTGAAGCAGTCGACATACTGGTTATCACAGCCCACCCTGATGACGCCGAGTTTGGCGTGGCAGGTACGGTAGCGCGCTGGACCAGAGAAGGAAAGCAAGTGGTCTACGTGGTTTGTACCAACGGCGACAAGGGAACGAGTGACCGTAGCGTGAAGCCCGAACAACTCGCCGAAATCAGGAAAAAAGAACAAGAGGCAGCGGCCAAAGTTTTGGGTGTTCGCGAAGTCAGATTTCTTGGCTACCCGGATCAGGAACTGGAGGATACTTCGGAGTTTCGCAAAGAGCTCGTTCGGATGATAAGAATATACCGGCCAAAGATCGTTGTGACCTCGGATCCCTACCGGCGCTACCTCTGGCATCGTGACCATCGCATTGCCGGCCAGGTTACCCTGGACGCGGTATTTCCCTATTCCCGGGATCATCTTGCCTATCCTGATTTGCTAGAGGAAGGTCTTGAGCCTCATAATGTAAATGAAATATGGTTTTGGGCGGCTGAAGACATAAACTGTCGTTCCGACATAACCGATACCTTTGACATCAAGATTGAGGCCCTAAAATGCCATGAAAGCCAGGTTCAAGGTTTCCCTAATCCAAACCCGGAAGGTTGGCTGAGAGAACGGTGCAGGGAAATGGCTGAAGGGGAGGATTTTGAACTGGCAGAAGGCTTTCATCGGGTGAAGATTGGATGGTAAGCTCGCATAGCGCATAGAGCATAGCGCATAGCGTGAAAAATTAGAAGTTAGAATCCAGAATTCAGAATCCAGTAGGGCAGGCGTCTCTGCCTGCCACAGGGTGATCCCCAGACAAGCATCCAGAATTCCAAAACCGCAATCCGAAATTTCAAAGTTCCTAGTGTCTAGTTCCTAGTGCCTCGTTGCAATGGCCGCCTGCTGTGTGCTGCATGCAGCCTGCTGGCTTTTCTCTATGGTCTTTGCCCTATGCTAAGACAGTAACCACTCCACATCCCCACAAAGATTTTTGTTGTGCGGCCGGGAGGAAAAAACCTCGTACTGCCGTTTTGCTTCCTTAATGGTAGTAGCCTCACCATGTCCAGGATATACCTGGACCTCTTCTGGCAAATCAAAGAGCTTCTCAGTGATTGATTGAATAATTTGACGAAAGTCACCGGGTGATTGGGTTTTACCTGGACCTCCGGGAAATAAGGTGTCCCCTGCAATGAGATACCTGTCTGTGAAGAAGCATAAACTACCCGGAGTATGTCCAGGCGTGTGAAGCACCCTTAGTTTAAAGGCTCCCAACAAAATCTCATCTCCATCATTGATACGTAATTCAGGTTCAAGGGGCAAATCTTTAGCATCTGCTGGATGGGCAGCAACAGGAACCTCCAAAAGCGATCTTAACTCCACCAGTCCACCGATATGATCAAAATGATCGTGGGTCATTAAGATATATTTCGGCTGAGTTTTCTTTAATCTCTCGCCGACTAAATTCGCCTCACCCGGGGCATCTACCACGACGCTTTCGTTTGTTTCTAGACAGATGAGGATATATGAATTGGTTCCGAAAGGACCTAGTTCAAGCCTGTCTATTTGGATGCGGTTGTTGCTAACAACTGTCGCCATTTTTCCTCCTGCAAGAATCGAATTTTTTGATACATATCATGTAGGAGCAACCTCCTGGTTGCGATAAGAGGTTTCAAGATTGCTTTTTATCGCAAGCGCAGCTTGCTCCTACAGGAAAAGGTGCCAACGGATACGGCTGTAATATGGTGGCTTCAGCGATGAATAGGGCCACTCCTTGGCAACCTGAACCAATCCCCGCCTCACCGGATTGTTGTGAATGTATTCAAATATATCGTTTATATCTTCCGTTTTCCTTATCGCCCTATCGTAATATCCTCTCTGCCAGAATTGACCACTTGATCCCTTTATCCTATTGCCCTCTCGAGCGGTGTGCGATCCAATCGATCTCATGATCTGAGAAAGCGATTTGGTGCCTGTTAATGCAATGACCGCATGATAATGATCAGGCATAATAACAAAAGCACCTAGAGAGAAAACATTTTGCCTTTCCATCCAAAATAACGCTTCAATCAGGGCCTTAGCAACACTTGGATGTTCTGTCAAAGATATTCCCGTCGTTACACACTTGGTCAGGGCATAAGCTCTACCCTCTTCCGAAAAGCGTCCTATACGAAGATGACTTTGGTGGGGAAGATTTTTAGATATCATGAGCAATACTGTCGAAAATTCCTGTAGGAGCAACCTCCCGGTTGCGATGAGAGATTTTGAGGCAAGCCATTTTCGCAAGCAGAGCTTGCTCCTACAATAATGGCATTTATTAGTGGTCTTTTCTCAGGAGAAGATCTAACTCTCTCTCCAACTCTTCGGCAGTTGTAAAAAGTATCCCCTGCAGTCCCAGCTTTTGGGCCGCATGAACGTGCTCTCTGGTATCGTCAATGAACACCGCTTCTTTGGGCTTGACTCCTAACCGTTCCAGGGTCAATTCAAAGGCTTTAGAATCAGGCTTGGCTATGCCCTCATCCCCGGAACAAAAAACCACCTCAAAAAAGTTGAGCACGTTCCAGTCGGCAAGCCATTGGGAAAGACCAGGCGGTGAATTGGAGAGTACGGCTAATTTGTAATTGCCGTGAAGCCGGGAGATTAAATCCAGGACTCCCTGGTTGATTGTTTCATCTGCATGGTAACGATGGCGAAATGTGTCCACTTCGTTGACATTGAGCAGCCCTAATTCAGGACCGATTTCGTACCAAAACTCTTCTGCCGTTTTGCGACCGACCAATGCCTGCTGCCACGCCTCACTGGCAAACATGATGGAGTTAATCGTACCTGGCTCTAGTCCTAGTGCATCCTCGTAACCCCGGAAGAGTGTAGAGGGCTTCTGGGCTGAAATGACTCTGCCGAAATCAAAGATGATGGCTTTTATCATATGTGACTTTTTAGCTTGCTGGCTCTATCGACGGTCTTTTGGTTAGGTAACATCTCGTTGGAGGGCAAGATAATGAGACGTCACTTGATTCTCGTTTTTGATCGGGACTATCTTCCATTCCATGATGAACTCAGAGCCATCTTTTCGATAGTTAATGGCTTCACCATGGAATAATTTGCCTTCGGATAGCGCTTGATTGAGCCGATTCAATACGTCGCGATCGGTCTTCGGTCCCTGCAGAATGGCTGGCGACTGGCCCACAATCTCCTCTGAGCTGTAACCTGTGATTTCTGCGAAAGCATCGTTAACGTAGATTACGGGATATCCAGGTTCGGCCTTGGAAATCATAATCCCATGGAAAGAGTGTTCAATGGCATTTTCGAGCATACGTTTCATTAAATCTAGAAAATCTTGATCATGGTCGAATATGCTCATGAGGTCAAAGGTATTTGCCATTCCATTATCTCCTTTCAATTTATACAGCATCGAAAGCCTAGTCCTTGGAGCCAGTTCAGAGTTCGATGGCTTTGCCGGTACAGGTGCGAGCTCTTTTGGAGTACTGGAGTATTGGGGTATTGAAGTGTTGGCAAAAATGAAAGGCTGAATTTCATGTGAATTGATCTTTCATTACTCCATTACTCCACCACTCCATTACTCCAGCAGACTGGCGCAAGGGGGAAAGAGTATGGGAGCCCCCTCAGGGGGCAGTTCAAAGCCGGATACTTATTTCACATAACAACATCTTAACCAGCCATTTTTCAGCAGTCAATTGTAGAGCAAATGGCCAGCACCATGGGGTCACTCCCGTTCAAGTCAAGAGTGATTCCTTCCTCCGCCCTGGTCAATGATTCATCGAGTTGATAGTATTCACTAACCTGAGGGCACGTTGTAGACAGGGGAGGAATTTTTCAATGAACGTCTTCAAACAATTACTCAACAAACGACAATCGGATTCCACCAGTCGACGCTGGCTTTTTGTCCCCTACGATCAACTCTCCGATGGTATGGGGCCCCTGGCGACGGAAGACCCCAAGAGCCTGGGAATCATTCTGGTGGAAAACACCTGGAAGGCGGCAAGACGTCCTTACCACAAACAGAAGCTTGCCCTCATACTCACCAATCTTCGTAACTTCGCCCTGGAGCAAGCGAAGCGCGGTGTGGCAGTAAAATATGTCGTGGCCCACGAAGCATACGGGAATGCCTTAGAGAGAATAATACCCGAAACAGGCCCCATTCGAATGATGACGCCAGCCGAAAGGGAGTTGCGGGTGGACCTCCAGCGGCTGGAGAAAAAAGGTGACCTTGAGTTTGTCCCCCACGATGGATGGCTCACCACAAGCGAGCATTTCCATGAGAGTAAGAAGAAAGGACCACCGTGGCGCATGGATATTTTCTATCGCTATATTCGTCGCCAGACGGGAATCCTCATGGAGAAGGGGAAACCGGTGGGGGGTAAACTGAGTTTCGATGTGGAAAATCGATTGGCCTGGAAAGGTGAACCACCAGCGCCTGAAGTGCCTACCTTCCCGGTTGATCAAGTCAAGAAAGAAGTGGCCGAGCTCATTGAATCTCGGCTAAGCCACCATCCCGGACAATTAGATCTCCGCAGACTTCCTGGGACAAAGTCCGAGGCAAAAAAGCTCTGGTCCTGGGCCAAAAGCGAATGTTTACACCACTTTGGTCCATACCAGGACGCGATGTCCCAGGGATCAAGCTCACTTTTTCATACCCGCATATCGGCTCTCCTGAACATCCACAGACTGCTGCCAGCAGAGATAACGGATGACGTTCTCGGGATGGACCTGCCACTGCCGAGTAAGGAGGGATTCATACGCCAAGTGCTGGGTTGGCGAGAGTTTGTCCACCATGTACACCGAGCCACAGACGGATTCCGCGCAATGCCCACAGGCAAGATCCCCGTAGCTAAAAAACCGGGTGATGGCGGTTACAGCCGTTGGTCAGGGAAAGCCTGGCCAGACAAATGGAGCCGAAAAGATCCCGACGGCGGCGCAAAGCCTTCTTTCCTGGGGGCTAATAATTCTTTGCCTCAGGCCTATTGGGGTAAGGAGTCAGGACTCAACTGTCTCGATCAGGTAGTCTCTCAGGTTTGGCGAGAAGGCTACGGACATCATATTACCAGATTGATGGTTCTTGCTAATCTGGCCACCCTCCTGGAGATCTCGCCGCGAGAGCTTACTGACTGGTTCTGGGTTGCCTATGGTGACGCCTATGATTGGGTGGTGGAGCCCAACGTATTGGGCATGGGCACGTATGCGGTTGGTGACCTGATGACCACGAAACCATACACCTCCGGGGCAGCATATATCAATAAAATGGGTGACTTCTGCCAAAGCTGCCTTTTCGATCCCAAAAAGAATTGCCCCATTACCAATCTCTACTGGAGTTTTCTGGATCGAAACCAGGAGGCTCTCAAGAGCAACCCCCGCCTCAGGATGATCATGGCTACCCTGCGCAAAAGGAACAGGTCTCTTCGTCAGTACGACCAGAAAGTTTTCCAGCGCTTGAGGAAAACTCTGAGAGATGGTGCTCAGATAACTCCTGAAAACCTCCCTAAAAAGTAAAAGCAAAGATCGCAGAGCGAAAGAAATAGTGAGCATAATCGGTTTACCGCTCACTGTTTACTGGACGCTCTGCGATTGGCGCTTTGCTGTACAGCTCAAAACCTTGCACGATACACTGGGCGTGTTTAGCTTTTTTTAATTGGCGAAAGTCGATGATTGCTCAGACCAAGCCCGCATGTTTCATGAGCAGATTGGATCATAGCCGGGTTGAAAATATCTTAAAAAGATTGTTCTTCGGAACGCAAAAATGAGGAAACGATGAAAAGGCTTCTACTGTTACTTGTGCTTCTAACGTTGCTGGGCGCAGATCCCGCCTACAGCAAAGATGCGATGAAATACTTCAACCTGGGCCTGCAAAGCTCGGTGACCCGCAAGAAGATAGAATATTACACCAAGGCTCTGGAGCTGGACCCTAACCTTGTTGCAGCTTACGAAAAACGAGGGTTGCTCTACTACTATCAAGAAAATTATGAAAGTGCCATTCAAGACTATCTGACCTATATAGAGCTTGCCCCTGCCACGGGTGAGGCCTACACAATGGTGGGGACCGGTTACCTGAAAAAGGGTCTTTACGAACCTGCCCTTTACTACTTTACCCGGGCGATGGAACTGGAACCAGAGCACGTTAAAGCCTATGCCAACCGAGCTGAAACGTATCGTTTGATGGGGCGGGAGGAGGAGGCAATGCGGGACGCCACTAGAGCCATCGGGCTCAGAGGCGATCCACGCAGCAGGGCAGACGCCTACAAAACCAGATTTAAGATTTACTGGAAACAGGGCCAGGATAAGCTGGCAAGAGCGAATTACAGGAAGTCCGTGGAACTGGACCCCAGAATCACCCTTTGGCGCTACCCCAATAAAAAATATCCCAGCCCCGAAGAAGTGAGTCGGTTTGGGCTTTTCGGCATTATAGGGATAGCTTTTGTTTTAATTTTCGGGACGAAACTGAGACCGCCTGATAAATAAAGATTGAATAGGGGGACAATTGAAAAATGGTTGCAAAGGACCAGATGATTCAATGCCCTGTGTGTGGCGAGTACGTGGACAAATCCACCATTGTCAACGCTTGCGGAGTGATAAATTATATGTGCGCCGAATGCTTCATGAAGGTAGACGTAGATATGATAGGCGAATGTTCGGCATAACTTAGCCAATTCCAATCAGCAGTCGGACGAGATAAGCCAAAAGTGCGGCAGCCGCCAAGCCGCCGCACCACAGTACGACAAACCATAGCCATTGCTGCTGCTTCTTAGTAAGTGCTTTCATGGGATACCTTGCCCCTGAACAGGTAGTAACAATAACCCACGTAGGCGAGTACCACGGGTAGCATGAGGATGGTGCCGACCAGCATCAGGGATTGAGATTCCGGCGCCGCCGCCGCTTGCCAGATTGTGATTTCAAAGGGTACTACATAGGGCCACAGACTGATTCCCAACCCGATGTATCCCATGAGGAACAGGCCGACGCTCAGAAGAAAAGGACGATATTCCCGCTGCTGACGCAAATCACGCCAGAGTACAACAAACATGGCAATGGTCAGAAGGGGTATCGGTAGCAGCAGAAAGAAATTGGGCGAGCTAAACCACAAGGCTTTCACATCCGCGTTCATCAACGGCATAGACACGCTCACCAAGGCCATGAAAAGAGCGACATAAAATAGTACATAGCTAGCACATTTTCGCGCCCACTCTTGTGTGGTACCATCTGTTTTCATCACCACCCAGGTGGCACCCAGCAACGCATAGCCACACACCAGGGCAAAGCCCGTCATCGCACTGAAGGCGTTCAGCCAGTCAAAAGCGCCACCGGCAAAGCTTCGGCCATCAACCTCAATACCCTGCACCAGGCCACCGAGAAACATGCCCTGCATGAAGGCGGCAACCAGAGAGCCAAAGTGGAAAGAATAATCCCAAAGCCTCCTGGATTTACCCGTTGCTTTGTAGCGAAACTCAAAGGCAACTCCACGAAAAATCAAGCCGAGAAGCATGATGATCACCGGGATATAGAGGGCCGGCATCACAACGGCGTAAGCCAGAGGAAAAGCCGCAAACAAACCGCCACCGCCAAGGACGAGCCAGGTTTCATTGCCGTCCCAGAAAGGAGCAATTGAGTTCATCATCCGATCACGGCATTGATCGGACGGAGCAAAAGGAAATAGAATGCCAACTCCGAGATCAAATCCATCCAGCAGTACGTAGAGGATAACGGCCGTGGCGATGATAACGAACCAGAGAATCGGTAAGTTCAGGAAACTCGCAAAACTAAACATCTTCTCCTCCTGTTTCCGATACCAGATCAGTTACCAGGGGTGGTTCATCGACGCCATGGTCACCATAGGCTGCTTCCTCGGGAGTGGGACCCTGGGCGATAAGTCGTAAGATGTAATAACTGCCTGCGCCAAAAACAAAGAGATAGGTAAGGATAAAGGCGAGCAGAGATAAAGCAATGTGTGGTCCAGCCACTGGTGAGACTGATTCCGCAGTGCGAATTACGCCCTGAACAAGGTACGGTTGCCGACCTATTTCGGTGACACACCATCCGGCGATCACGGCAATAAAGCCTGCCGGTGTCAGAGCCATGCACCACAATTGGAACCAGCGGGTGTCAAACAATTTCTTGCGGAAATAAAGTACTAAAGCGAATACGCCGGTCAAGATCATCAATAAGCCGATACCAACCATGATCCGAAAGGACCAGAATACCCAAGCAACAGGGGGCCGTTCGTCCTTCGGCCATTCTTTTAGCCCTTTGACCTCACCGTTAAGATCGTGCGTGAGGATCAGACTGGACAATTTGGGAATTTCAATTGCATATTTTGTCTTTTCTTCTTCTTGATCAGGCCAGCCAAAGAGCTTCAAGGCGGCGCCGCGCTCAGTTTCCCAGATGCCTTCCATAGCAGCTACCTTAGTTGGCTGATGTTTCAGAGTGTTCAGGCCGTGCACGTCTCCCAGGACCAACTGAAATGGGGCCACAAAAATTGCCATAATCATTGCCATGCCGAGCATCACTCGGGCATGGCTGACATGAAGCTTCCGCCAAAGATAGTAAGCCCCAATTCCGCCTACGACGAAGGCTGTTGTTAGGTAGGCGGCGGTGACCATGTGCATAAAACGAAAGGGGAAGGAAGGATTAAATATGATTGCCAACCAGTTGGTTGGATAGAGTAGACCATGTTGACCAACACGGAATGCATCTGGCGTCTGCATCCAGCTGTTTACCGATAGAATCCAAAAGGCTGATACCAGGGTTCCAAAAGCAACTATTAATGTCGAAGCAAAATGCATCTTACGACTGACACGGTTCCAGCCAAACAACATGACGCCAAGGAAAGAAGCTTCAAGAAAAAAAGCGGTGAGAACCTCAAATCCCAGTAACGGGCCGACAATACTGCCAATCCGATCTGAAAATACTGACCAGTTGGTACCGAATTGGAAGGACAAAACCACCCCTGATACCACGCCCATACCGAAGGTTAGAGCGAATATCTTCACCCACATCCGGTAAATTTCTTTGTATATGTCGTTACCAGTCTTGAGCCAACGCCACTCGACCACGGCTAGCCAGCTTGCAAGGCCAATAGTAAAGGCTGGGAAGATAATGTGAAATGATACGGTAAAAGCGAACTGTATTCTTGCCAATAGAACAGGATCGAGACTCTCTAGCATTGTTATCCTCTTATGTCAGTTAGAATTGTGCTTAATTCTACAATATCTCCATGCCATGGCAAGGGGGGGGTAAAAATATTTTGCAGTCTACTGCCCCTACCTCCTGTCTTTTTACTTTTTCTCACTGTTGACAATTTTTGCAGCAATCTTACTTTTAGAAATCTTACAGAAACGGAAAAATGAGTTTGTAGGCAGGGATTACAAATGAATTACCACAGAGCAACTATTTTTAGTTTAATCATAACCTGTGTTTTCGCTGTAACTTTAGCAGAGGATGCAATGGCACTAGAAAGGCCTAAATATAGGGTTGTGG
>JASFGC010000105.1:0-10647 GCA_050123975.1 Syntrophobacterales bacterium
CCGTAGGTAGATACTCGCATAAATAGTCCAGCTGCATCCTTCACACGAAGAGTCTTCATATAGACGGTCATCCTCACTCTTTCTCCAAACCAGGCAGGTCGTGGTTTTATGGCTTGCCAGAGTGAGCCCATAGTGTTTGTCTCCACCTCTTTTGACTTTATATACGCTGAATATTTCCCAGTGAAAGGATTGCTTGCAGTAACTCCTGCCTCATACTTTTCTTGATTATGATGCGCCCAGGGTCTTGGCAAGGGTGCTGCAAGTGAATATGAGAAATTCAGAATGGTGGTCAGGATAATTATGATGAGTACTCTCATCTTTTCCTCCATTTAAAATCATAACGCTCATGCGCCACAATTCCAACAGCAGCGCCGAGAAGGACTTCTCGCTGCAGCCAGTGGTTAGACTGCGTTGCATTTGTCTGCTGGATTCCTCGCTACATGTCGAGAGATTTGCGGAGGATCGGTTTGATGTCAATGACCGGCGTGCCGTCCAGCGCCTCCAGTGGACGCACCCTGAGCCGCCCCTGCATGTCCACTTCCAGAACCTCAACACGATGTAAACCCACAGGGTTTGGGCGGTCAGATGAACGCGTTGTAAAAACCCCGCGGAGAGGGTTCCCCGGGTTGTTGCGAGGATGGACCTTGAGGACGTTGCGTTCTGCCTTGTGGAACCAGGTTAGTAAGATAACCTCAAGGCCTGGAGTGATTCCGTCAAGGCCGTCCACAAAAGCCGGATCGATTTCCACCCACGCATCGGGCGCTCCTTCCCAGCCCTGGCGTGGGCAATCTTCCCGTCGCTTTAGTTTTGAGCGCACGATTCCAACTGGCCGCAGCAAGTATGGATCAATGTTATCGACGTCCATCATAGTGATGACACCCTCTGTTTATGTGGCTGCAGACAACCTGGTTGCAGCCTCTGATTGATTTATGATTGCAGATTGGAGATTGCAGATTGAGATATAATATTCTTGACGGCGAGGACCTGAGCTCTTAAATCTAATATCTGCATTCTTCAATCTAAAATCGCTACGTCCTTTAAGTCCCGATTTATTACTCCGTCAAAGTCCACGGTTTGTTAAAGTAAATTTCTCGAACCTCAGAAGCTTTTGACTCGGCCCATTTCTCCAAACCCATTTTATTGATTAAGCACAGATTAAAGACCTTGATATTATGCGGTAGTTCACCAGCCCTGTCGGCGTAGGGATGGAGGTTATCACAGGGAAACTGGTCGCAATCGCCACAAAATTTCACGCCCTTGTCCTGGGAGCATTCGTAGGCCGCACAACGATGCGCTTCACCAAATAGATGCTTGTGAACCGGTATTTGTCCGTTGTGGTTCCGACATCCACGACAGAGCATTATTTCTAGAGGAATGTTAAATTCCTCAGACCATTGTTCAGCCTGGTTCATTGCCTCCGGATCCTCATGGGCCAGAAAGAGGGTACAGTTGAAGCAGTCCAAACCGCACGGGGCGGTCATTTGAAAATAATCCATAACGAGCTCTCCCTTTAGAATCTTTGGAAACGTCGACAAGGTATCATATGTTTACTGTGATCTGAAATGAAAGAATCCCCCATTTGGGGGATTCATGCTCTTTTTCTGCGCTTTGGTTGGGCTAAATTATCACATTGCATTCTTTACATTTCTCATTCAGCCAACTATTTATTCAACATTGAAAACCTGGTCCTTGGGGCCAGTCCACGATCCCGTCTCGCGGGGGTCAGAGTTCAATGGCTTTGCCGGTAAAAGAGGTTTCAGGTTTCAGTGTTCAGGTTTCAGTTTTTTTGTTCTTCTTTCCTGACACCTGACACCCGACACCTGAAACCCTGAAATCGGGTCCTTTGGGTCCGGATTCTTTACTTGGCCCGACCACGCGACCGCACTGTCACTCAGCCCTGGCCACCAAAAGTCAGCGGGCTAAACATCTGCTTATGTTTCTATTCCAAAGGAGATTTGAGATTGCTTCGGTCATCAGGTCACGGTCATGCTCGGGAATATAGGTGAAACCTACACCCATGGTATGAAACACGGCCCCATTCCTTCTATGAGTCTTAGACCAAATCCTCTTTGCAGTAGCGAGTATTTGTTGCCGTTCACCTGGTTTTAAGACGAGGCGAAAACTGCAGAAAAGGTCAGGAACAGGAGGGCACTGGATGAGCACGCCGGCGAGGCTGAGGTTTCGGATCGTGCCAGTGACGAGGCCGTTTTCAGTTACCAGGGTCACAGGCCAGTGAACTTCAACCCTGGGATAACTGCGGTTTTCAATAGCCATAACGGTGCCCCCGTTTTGTGGATATATTGATGCTCATGCGCCGTTTAAAACGTACATCGAAAAGACCACCATTCTTGCCCTCAAACGCGGGCAGCGTGGAGGGATGAACACGTGGTCTATACGCCGGTAATAAGCAGATACAGCAGTAAGCACATGGTGGTTAAGCAGATTACAAACATAGCTCGGAACATAATAAACTCCAATCATTATATTTCCGAACGTGTCCGGAGGTCACTTCTTTAGCACACTGTCATGTGCAACCAGGGAGCAAAATGCATAGGTTCATATGCAGTAAAGCGGCAAATACTGCACTGGGTCAATAGTGGAGCAAGCACCGTGCCAGATTCTGTCCTCTGCAAGCAGTGCCTGGCGAGGGCCGTCTGACTTTCTATTGACAACCTTGTCAGAAAGTGTCAGACTACTATAAAGTTTCGCATTGGTTTTGGTTATCAGCCCCCGGGGCCTGTGAGAGGCTCCGGGGTTTTCTTTTTTGGGCTCAAGGATGTGGGCATGAGCGAAGAGAGGCGCCAATATTCCTGAGTTCAAGATCAACCCAGCCATGCTTGAGTGTAGAACCGTTGGGCCCGGCCAGCCAAAGAACTAGGCGAAGAAGAAGTAACAGTCCATGGCAAGAATCCTCCTAGTAGATGATGAGCATCACATACTGGCATTGTACGCAGAAGAACTTGCTGAAGTGGGCCATCAAGTTACGACTGCCGCTTCGGGACGTAATCTCCTTAGAAAAATCGTCCTTCTCCAACCCGAAGTGGTGGTTCTGGATATCAAGATAGGGAACTATGACGGCTTGGAATTGCTACAGGATATCCGTAATCGGCACTATTCCTTGCCTATCATTCTGTGCTCCTCATACGATAAGTTCAAAGAGGATCCGAGAAGCATTTCCGCTGATTACTACGTGGTCAAATCATTTGACCTATCTGGTCTCAAAATAGCGATCCAAAGAGCCATCGAAGCAGAGGCCTCCATTCTGGTTGCCGAATCGTAACTATAGTCTAATGTCGAGCTGTCCTTTCAGAACCGTACAGACCTACCAAAACAAGCAAGTCATTTTTCAAAGAACACGGCATCAACTGGAGAGAGGAAAAAAAGAATGAGAACTTGGCCTCTAAAAATCGCAATGGTAAAGGGTGAAGCCCCTTTTCCCCCAGACGCTCCCAAACAGTGTCCATGCGAACACAAGCATATCTCCTGGTCTAACGGTGATGACTATGTCTTTTGCTATGACTGCAACCAGAGATACCCACTACTTGCCTGTTTCAGGCCACCGGAGCAAGACCTTCCTGAATAGGAGGAATCTAATGTCTAGTCTCGATCCTGACGAAATCAAACGAGTCGAAGTCCAAGTTGTCAAATGCCCGAAATGCAAGCTCACCGTAAAGGTCAAGCCATCTGAGAAAAAGTGCCCTGAGTGTGAGTACACATTGAATAGACCAAGCCCAGAAGTGATTGAGAAGTTGAGAACTCTCTATCGTGAACGAGAGCATTACAACAAAGCATTGGACGGGGTACTTGCACAGATTGAACGAGAATACTATCTCCCACCATCGGAAAGGGTGCCTGCAGAACGTGAACGAGAGCGCAATACCAGAAGCTTGGTGGAGGTGTCCGCACAAATCAATAGATTGCTGTCGCAACAACAGTACTATAAAAAATGGTTTGACGGAGATGGTAAAGTCCCCCTGCCTGACTGGATATATGAAGTGACAGGTGGGAGACCAGGCCCACGTCAGGTTGAATAGGAGGACTAAGACCTGGCAGAGGATGAATACTTTCTTCAACATCGAAAACCTGGTCCATAGGGCCAGTCCACGATCCCGTCTCGCGGGGGTCAGCGTTCAATGGTTTTGCCGGTAAAAGAGGTTTCAGGTTTCAGGTTTCAGTTTTTTTGATCTTCTTTCCTGACACCTGACACCCGACACCTGAAACCCTGAAATCGGGTCCTTTGGGTCCGGATTCTTTATTTTTCAAAGACCATGCAGAGCATCGGCTTCGCTTTTTTTATACTCTCAATATCTTGTGCAGGATTAAATTCCAGCCGAGTGTGAATTAAGAAATGTAATCTATACGTTTGCAGTGGCCCTTTTCTTGCGGAAGTCTGTCTGGGTATTTTCGGTTGTGATCAGAGCAGATGTAGGTTTCGGTATTTTTCGTTTTCAATATCGTGAGTGTTACCCAATAAGTAGCTGTAGTTTCAACAATTTATGATATGGGTATGAGACTTTTTGCATTATAAAATGGATACTATACCGTATAATTTAAGGTTATGGCGCTGAGTAAAAAAATGAATACAAAACAACACATTAGCCAGATACTAACTGAGATTAAGAGCAATTTGGCGAATTGGGAAAAGTGGTTTGAAGTAAGAGTGTACGATCGGCACAAATGCGCTGTGAGCGAGGAACATGTCGACACAGCCGTATTGTATGTCTCATCTCCCGAAAGTGGTTCCACACCGGATTGGGCTATGGCAAGGATATGGCTGGCTGGGGCCGAAGAGATCCGCAAAGGTGAGGCAAGCGAAGTGGGGGAGCTCGTGAGCCTTTCCCTCATCGAGATCAATTACTGTCCGTTTTGCGGACAGCAATTAGAGTCACTGAATAACACAACATAACCACTAGCTGCAGTCGGGTCCGCTTACGGCGGACCGCTGAGCTCGACGGTTATGTGCCTAAAAATATACAGGTAGTTGCTACTGGACAAATCTGGGATTTTCCCAGGAGACCTCCTACATGTGAAAACGAAACTGCACGGGCTAAGAATGAGCTAGCGACTTACGTTGACAAGGAAGAAGTCGCAGAGCGACTAGAGGAAAAGATGGTCACTTTACACGATGGAAGAGTGGCTATTGAAGCCGTAAAATATACTGGTGAATAATTTATAATATTTGATGGAATCGATTAATTTGTTGAGTGAACACATAAAATAAAAATCGAACTTTTTGAGAGATTATAATCATTTAGATTTACAATAGTGGTCGCACATGTATATCATAATTATTCATTTTATTAGCTCAAAATAAAGTTTTATTTTCAAATTTATGAAAGAACTTAATAATAATAATATACTAATTTCTTTAATACTATTACCTTCGGGAGATAATAATTAGAAATTACTTGACTTTGTACAAGGAAGTGAGTATTGTCAATATAATCAATAAAGGGCCGTCCTTGTTGACGGCCCGGTTTCGTTCTGGGGGAAGATCCATTTGCATAAGTGGCAACCTCGAGTTTGGGACTATGAGAATTTCTACGAAAGGAGGATGTCACAATGGCTAATGGAATTGTAAAGTGGTTTAGCGACCACAAAGGTTACGGCTTCATTGAGCAGGAAGATGGCTCGGATGTGTTTGTTCACCACTCAGGGATCAACGCAACCGGTTTCAAATCTCTTAATGAGGGCGACAGCGTGACTTTTGAAGTGGAGCAGGGCGAAAAAGGTCCTGCTGCAAAGAATGTCACCAGGCTTTAATTAGCATCAACACGCTTAAAAAGGGCATCGTGTCCACGTTGGACAAGATGTCCTTTTTATCTTCATGGGTCTCACCCAGACGTGCCCTGTTTACATGAAGCCGGGTATGCGCTACCAATTCCGGGGCTATTGACTACTTTATCAAGAAGTGTCATAGTTGAGTATCCTTTTCATTGGTTTTGGTGTGTAACCCCAGAGCCTGTAGGGGCTTCTGGGGTTTTTTGTTGTCGGGTTTCGGGAGGTGGATAAGCCGGCATTTATGGCCGACAGTAAGCAATGTGTCGATTTCTCGTGCAAGATGAAGCTAAATAAGCTCTCCTACCGACCTCCGGGACTCAGAAAATAAATTAAAGAGTTTGAAGATGGGAGAATGCAATGGCTAGACGTGGTCAACACAGCTTTCTAAAACGGCAAAAAGAGATCAAGCGCAAGCAAAAGGCCCTGGAGAAGATGGCGCGGCGGCAGGGCAAGAAAGAGCAGAATGGTGATGTTGACAAGGAACAAGCGGAAAAGTCCCCAGAGGAGGAAGAGCAAGAGTAGACCCGTTGTGTGGTTGTCTCTTGAGCGATATAAAAAAAACGGTTCAAAATTCTCCCGGCTGGATCGACAAAGGGGGCTATGAATCGAGGCGAGTGCTTCGCCCACAACTCTGTTTATTCAGCATCGAAAACCTGGTCCTTGGGGCCAGGTCAGATCGCATAGAGCATAGCGCATGGCGCATAGCGAAAAAGAGTAAACGGTGAACGGTAAACGGTGAATAGTTGCGGAGCCAGCGCATGATCACTTTACCCTTTACCGTTTACTGTTTACCTCACGCTTCGCGCTCTGCGCTTAGCGCTTTGCGTCAAGGGGGCAGTTCAAAGCCGGGCCTGCCGCGCCGTAGCCATGGCGAAGGCGGGTCCTTTGGGTCCGGATTCTTTACTGAGGAGGAAAAAATGGCACAGGCAAAAGCAGGGGATACAGTAAAGGTTCACTACACTGGGTCGTTGGAAGACGGCACTGTTTTTGGCGGCTCACCTAAACAGGAGCCTATGGAGGTCACCATCGGACAGCAGGTTGTACTTCCGAGTTTTGAAAATGCAATAATTGGAATGAACGAAGGCGACACAAAGACTGTGACAATCCCTCCAGAAAACGGTTTCGGCCAACCTCAGGAAGACCTAATTTTTCAGGTAGAAAGAACACAATTTCCGCCAGGTATTGATTTGAAGTTGGGGGGAGTACTTCGGGTCGAGTCGGATACAGGGAAGGATTTTGATGTTACGGTAATAAATATTGGTGACGAGAAAGTCACACTTGATGGAAATCATCCACTTGCTGGAAAAACACTCAATCTTGAGATTCAACTCGTTGAGATATTGTAGTTTTTTAAGTTTATACAATGGAGACGACCTCTATCTTCGATAGTGATTTTCCCGGCCTCTACACAGCTCTTCTCAAACCAATAGTTTTAAAAGATAGTGATCATTTTGAGCCACATCTAAAAGATCAATAACCGTGCGAGAGTTTCTCGTCTTTATTCAGCATCGAAAACCTGGTCCTTGGGGCCAGTCCACGATCCCGTCTCGCGGGGGTCAGAATGCAATGGCTCTGCCGGTAAAAGAGGTTTCAGATTTCAGTGTTCAGGTTTCAGTTTTTTTGTTTTTCTTTCCTGACACCTGACACCCGACACCTGAAACCCTGAAATCGGGTCCTTTGGGTCCGGATTCTTTACTGATGTTTAGAAAAGGTTTTGGAGAGCCGCATTTCTTCTCAGAACGCAGAGAACATTCCCATACGGAGAGATCTGCAGAAAAGAAGGAGATTTGAATGCAAGGTAGCAAACTTTATGTGGGTAACTTAAGTTACTCTGTCGTTAATGATGATCTGCAAGAGTTATTTTCCAATCATGGAATAGTTGAAGAAGTCAGGGTGATTGAAGGTAAAGGTTTTGGATTTGTTGAAATGTCTACCCAGGCAGAGGCGGAGAAAGCAAAAGAAGCATTGAGTGGGTTCGATCTCAAAGGACGCACCCTCAGAGTTGATGCAGCTCGTCCACGTAGAAATAGAAAAAGAAGAGGTCAGCGAAGATAGTAGAAATATCCGGGCTAAACAAATACATATGCTGGAGGGCAGGCTTAAGAAGGGCTCCACACTTTCTTGTGCTAGCTTCCCGCCATGCCTGGGGCGGAGTATGAGTCCCACTACCAAGAGAAGAAATATCGGAAGGTGTTTTATGTTACAGGGGAAAACATTAGATTGTTCTTGGAAGGAGTTTGAAGAGCTTATAAAGGAAACGATTGGCTCTGATTTTCTTTGGAAGATTCGTCCCCGGGATACCCAGGTTAACCGCCAGGCGGTGATGGAGTCCATTAAGAAAATGCTGGGAAAAAACAACGGTAGCTTTCCAGACGGGGGTAATATTTTCATCGAGCCAGAGCAAACAAAGGCAGGTTCGCCGCAAGGCGGGACATCGTAAAGAGAACGTTAGTCTGTTGTGCTTAATGAGCGGCGCAGTGGATGGAAGTTAGTGCTCTGGCCGAAATAATCAGACCATGAAAGGCTGGGTATTAGATGAATATCTTAAACGGTATTACATACAACTTGCGTGGTCTACGGCTGGGCATAAAAACCCCTAAGCTTCTTGTATTGGGGCTTATTCGGTTTGCCGCCGTCGTCATCATTACCATTCTTGCCGCAAGCCTAATCCTTGTTTACCATGAGAAGATCCTGCATCTCATTTGGGCTAAGCCTGCAAGTCAATGGATTCTTTGGTTATGGTACATCCTCTCCTGGTTGCTTTCCTTATTTCTCGTGGGACTGTCGGCCATACTTTCCTATCTTGTCTCTCAAATACTCTTTAGTGTGTTCATCATGGATTACATGTCTCGAGTTACGGAAGGCATGATGGTGGGCGAGGAACATGAACCGCAAAAAGTGCCCGTTTTGCGGCAATTCTCCTATCTTGTAAAACAGGAAATACCGAGAACGATCCTCCCGGTTTTAGTAATCCTTCTACTCATGGTTCTGGGCTGGCTTACACCCCTCGGTCCGGTGCTGGCGATCCTCTCATCGGGAATTGTGATCATTTTTCTCGCCTGGGACAATTCGGACCTTGTTCCTGCAAGAAGGCTTTATCCTTTTAAGCAACGTTTCAAACTTTTGCTGAAGAGCCTCACGTTTCACCTAGGTTTCGGGCTTCTTTTCCTGATTCCTCTGTTGAACATCCTTTTTCTCTCCTTCGCACCAGTTGGAGCCACTATCTACTTTATCGATAAGCATGACAAATAGAGGCTATCGAGAGATCAGCTTTTCTACTTGCTCTCCCTCAATTCTTCACACAGTCATCTCTATCTTCGGGTAAGCGGAAGTCAGCTATTTAATCTTGTTGGGATAAAAGAGAAAACAGTGAATAAGGATTACGTAACATCTTGCGAGGCGATCAAGGTGAAAGACAAAGATAAGACAAAAGAGCAATTCATAAATGAATTGAAGGAACTGCGTCAGCGGATTGCCGAATTGGAAGCACTGGAAGCCGAGCACAAGCGGGCAGAGCAGGAGACTCGTGAATACGCTGAGAGCATAGTGGATACGGTTCGCGAGGGTCTTGTGGTGCTTGATGCGGACCTGAGGGTAATCTCGGCCAACCGTTCTTTCTACAAGACCTTCAAAGTGAAACCTGGGGAGACCGAGGGACAGCTCTTATATAATCTGGGCAACCGACAGTGGAACATCCCCAAGCTGCGAGAACTGCTGGAAGAGATCCTCCCCACGGACACAACCTTCGACAACTTCGAGGTGGAGCACAAATTCAAGGTAATCGGGCGACGAGTAATGCACCTGAACGCTCGACGGATATTCAGGGAGATTGACGAGACCCATTTGATTCTCCTGGCCATTGAAGATGTGACCGAGCGCAAGCAAGCGCAGCAAGCACTGCGACAGAGCTCTGAAAAATTAAAGTTTTTCGCTTATTCGGTTATGCACGATCTTAAGAGTCCGACTATAGGCATCTATGGTCTGACAGAGCTTCTTCATAAGCACTACAAAGATGCTCTTGATGAAAGGGGTAAGAGCTACTGTGATCAAATCTTAAAAGCTTCCGTGCATGTTGCGGCGCTCATTGAAAAGATTAATGTCTACATCGCTACGAAGGAATCAACTTTAAAGATTGAGAAAATAAACATAAAAGATATTCTGCAGATCATTAGGGAAGAGTTCTCTCCTCGGCTGGTTGTTCGTCAAATAAAGTGGTTGGAACCCGAGGCCATGGTCGAGATCAAGGCAGATCGGTTGTCAATCCTTAGGGTTTTCAGGAATTTTGTGGATAATGCATTAAAATACGGCGGTGAAGACTTAAGCGAGATTAGAATCGACTATGAAGAATCTGAAGAATTCCACACCCTTTCCGTAAGTGACGATGGTGCTGGCTTAAGAGAAGGGGATTTTGAAAGGATTTTTACGGCCTTTCGGAGGGGTGAGACATATAAAGCGGTTGAAGGCGTTGGCCTGGGATTGGCCATAGTAGCCGAAATAGCAGAACGCCATGGGGGCAGGGTGTGGGCGGAGCCCAGAAAGGACAGATGGACAACGTTCCACATATCTATCGCGAAAGATCTGTAATCTTCTTTTTTTCTACATTTCGGATTTCTTCTCTCCGCGCAAAAAAGTTGCAATGGGATGGCTGCACGTGAACGGGACAATTCCCATTACCGGGAGATTTACCTCATAATTTTCATCTTGTGAGGATAAGCTGTTCGCCACAGTGCACACAGTACTTGGTTCCTCCACGTCGACTCATAGCGTGGTTCTCTGCACTACACTCTTTAATGAGAATGGCTTCATTCACCACCGCACCACAGAGCGGGCAGAAGCGCACCGGGGCATTTGTTCGCCTGTGATTAA
>JASFGC010000106.1:0-10580 GCA_050123975.1 Syntrophobacterales bacterium
ATCATTCCTTTCGGAGACGCTGCAGCCTTTGCAGAGGCGGTTACTCCTCATACGGTGGCTTTTTTGGTGGAACCGATCCAGGGAGAGGCAGGGATTATCATTCCACCGGATGGATATCTCCGAGAAGTCAGATCTATCTGTAATGAGCATAACGTTGTTCTGATTCTGGACGAGATTCAGACCGCATTGGGACGGACAGGAAAGCTCCTGGCAGAAGAGCATGACGGCATCGAATCCGATGTCACCGTTATCGGCAAAGCGCTCTCCGGCGGCTTCTATCCCATATCGGCCGTTTTATCCAATAGTGAGGTGCTGGGCGTATTTATGCCCGGCGACCACGGCAGTACGTTCGGCGGCAACCCTCTGGCTTGTGCGGTGGCCCGCACAGCCCTCAAAGTGTTGATTGAAGAAGGCATGATCGAAAATGCAGCTGCCATGGGGGATTATCTCCAGTCTCAGCTGAGAAAGATCAAGAGCGATTTCATCAAAGAGGTTCGCGGCAGAGGGCTGATGATAGGGGTTGAGTTGCATGCCGAGGCAGGCGGTGCCCGACGTTTCTGCGAACAACTCATGAAGAAAGGAGTGCTCTGCAAGGAGACTCACGAGCACATCATTCGGTTTGCGCCGCCCCTGGTGATTACCAGAGAACAGATCGACTGGGCTATGGAGAGAATCGAACCGGTACTGTCAGAAAATTAGTCAGTTCGAAGCTTAGTCGCAGCTAGTGGCAAGGATAGCGTTCAAACCAAAGTGGGGGTATGGGGAGTGATGAGGTGTTATAAAATCTCAAATCCCAAGCACCAAATTACAAGGTGTCAGGTGTTCCGCCGGAGGCGGATCAGGTGTCAGAAATGTTAGAACTGAACACTGAAACCTGAAACCTGAAACCTTATTATTGTGAATGGTAGGGAGTTGAGATGGTTGAAAGTGTAATCATCATGGGAGCCGCCGGGCGCGATTTCCACAATTTTAACATCTATTTCAGAGACAACCCGCGATATCAGGTCATCGGTTTTACCGCCGCTCAGATTCCCGATATCGACGGCAGACAATATCCGGCTGAGCTTGCGGGAAGACTGTACCCACAAGGTATCAAAATTTATCAGGAAGATGAGCTCGCCCAGCTGATTAGGGACAACAAAGTTGACCTGGTAGCTTTTTCGTACAGCGACGTGCCCCATACGGAAGTCATGCATAAGGCGGCCATCGCCATGGCTGAAGGTGCCGATTTCATTCTCATCGGCGCGACCTACACCATGCTCAGGTCTCAGAAGCCTGTGGTGGCAGTGTGCGCGGTTCGCACCGGATGCGGCAAATCGCAGACCACTCGGAAGATTTGCGGGGTTCTGCGAGGTCTGGGGAAAAAGGTTGTGGCTGTGCGCCATCCGATGCCGTACGGTGATCTGACCAAACAGGTGGTACAGCGTTTTTCCACCTATGCAGATTTAGACAGTCATCAGTGTACCATCGAGGAAAGGGAAGAGTATGAGCCTCTGATTGCCCAGGACATAGTGGTGTACGCCGGCATTGACTATGGCAGGATTCTTGAGGCTGCTGAAAAGGAAGCGGATGTAATCGTCTGGGACGGTGGGAACAATGACACCCCTTTTTACTATCCGGACATCCACATCGTACTCTTTGATCCCCATCGGGCCGGCCACGAGAGGTTGTATTACCCAGGAGAAACAAACCTTTTGATGGCCGACATAGCGCTGATTAACAAGGTAGACAGCGCCCCGGCAAAGCAGGTTGACCTGGTCCGTGAAAACATTGCCACCTACGCTCCCGAAGCCGAAATCGTCTTGGCCGAGTCAGCTATTCTGGTGGATGAGCCTGGGCACATAAAGGGTAAGCGTGTCCTGGTGGTGGAGGATGGTCCGACGCTGACTCACGGTGGCATGTCTTTTGGAGCCGGAACAATTGCGGCCAGAAGATATGAGGCGGATAGTGTGGTCGATCCTCGGCCCTATGCCGTTGGCTCAATACAAGAAACCTACAAGCAATATCCTCATCTTGATAGTGAGGTTCCAGCCATGGGTTACAGCCAGGAGCAGATGCACGAGCTTGAACTCACCATCAATAATGCAGAGTGCGATCTGGTGCTCTTCGCCACCCCTATTGATCTACCGAAGTTGTTGTCCATAAACAAGCCCTCCCTCCGGGTGCACTACGAATATAAGGACCACGGCAGTCCCACGCTGGAGGAGTGCCTGATAAGGAGATTGGAGGCTTTGCAGAAGTGAGACTCTGACAGGCAAAGTCGAAAGGCATGGAGCATAGAGCAAGGAGCCAGGAGTCAGAAGCCAGAATTGAAGATTCCCTGCAGCTTGACCTGTCGACGAGCTCAGGTCGAGTCGCTGCAGGGAATCTTCGAAATGTAAGGAAGAGATTCTGTTTTATTGTAATGCGCTCGCTAACCCCGTCCGCCTCCGGCGGACTGCCGGGGCTGCGCTCGCTGTAGCATTTTCAGGAGAAAAGCAATCCAAATCGAGTTTCCTCCAACTACTTGCTCCAGATTACCTATGCTTGTAGAGTGAGTATGCTGCGGTGGTCTTGGGCAAGACGACCGCGTAGCAAAATCCCCCCGCCCGCCTCGCCTGAGCCCGCCTGCCACTACGAGGCACGAGTGGGCAGGCGAGAGCGATGGCGGGCAGGCCTCGGTCCCCACATTCGGCGAGCTCATGTCGAGCCGCTTTAGAAAAGGGGGAAGAGAATAGTTTTCCTGTGAGGAATCCCATGTAAAGCCCCCCTTTTGTAAAGGGGGGTTGGGGGGATTTTGTATACGGGCAAGGCGTAGGTAGCGAGAAGGGAGGTCGGGCGAGACCAGAGGTCGGGAATAAAAGATAAGCTAATGATGTGAGTTTGACACGTCTCGCTCGTCTCGCCCGTCTCGCCCGTCTCGCAGTTTATATTGCTAATTGGTTCGTGTTTGTTTTTGGCAAGAGGCTGTTAACTCTTTGCTAAATGCTTTGCTCAAATGGCAACAATGGATAAACAAGAGAAACAAACCCTTTTGATCGCGCTGGGGGGCAACGCCCTGATTCGAAAGGGACAAGAGGGTACCATTGAAGAGCAGTTTGAGAATCTGCAGGTTCCCATCCGACAAATTGCCAGGCTCTCACGAGAATATAAGATTATCATCACCCACGGAAACGGGCCGCAGGTGGGGAATCTCTTGTTACAGCAGGAAAGCTGCACTGAGGTGCCCCGTCTTCCCCTGGAAATCTTGGTGGCACAAACTCAAGGGCAGATCGGTTACATGATCGAATCCAGTTTGGACACAGCACTCATGGAGTTGGGCGTCTGGACCAAACAGCTCTTGATCACCTTGATTAGCTACGTAGTGGTGGATGAGAAGGATCCTGCCTTTCAAGACCCTACAAAGCCCATTGGACCGGTTCTCAGCGGAAAGCAAGGCAAAGCCCTGCCCTATCCCACCCGAGAGGTTCAGGGAGGATTACGCCGCGTGGTGGCCTCGCCGAAACCGGTAACCGTGGTGGAAAAACGAGAGATCAAAGACCTTGTGGATAAAGATTTCATCGTTATTTGTTGTGGGGGAGGGGGGATACCGGTAATCCGGGAGGGGCGAGCCTTCCATGGCGTCGATGCGGTCATTGACAAAGATCTGGCCAGTGCCAAACTGGCAGAAGAGATTCGAGTGGATGTCTTCCTGATTGCTACCGATGTGGAAGGAGTTGCCCTGGACTACGGCGGACCGGATCAGAGATTTCTACGAAAGATGACCCTGGCGGAGGCCACACAATATAGAAAGGAAGGTCATTTCCCCCCGGGTTCAATGGGGCCCAAGATCGAGGCAGCCGTGCAGTTCATCAAGAAACGTGGCAAGAGGGCCGTGATTGCTTCCATCGAGGCGATTGAATCGGCAGTAGCAGGAACTGCCGGTACCGAGATCGTGGGAGATGTAAATACTTAACCCGGTTTACTTACTTGTCAGATTAAAGCCAGACACATCCAATGTATAGCTTGCCCTAAGCCTACTGTATCTAGTGCACCTCTGGGCTAGCTATAAAGAGCCCGACTGAACGCTGACCTTAACTCACCAGACCTTTGACTCCATCTGCAATGAATTGTATTGCGAGAGAGGCGAGTAAAACACCCAGTAGTCTTTTAAATATATTGTTGATTGTCCGTCCAACAAATTTGGCTAATGTCTTTGAAAATAAAAAACAAATCAACGTGATTAAATAGATTATAAGAAGGGCAATAACCAGAGGAGTGAAATTTCCATTATTTTCAGATGCTTTTGAAAAAAGCAATACGGTGAGCGTGAGACAGCCAGGCCCTGCAATAAGGGGGATCGATAGAGGGAATACCGAAATATCCTCTTGCTCATCGACTGGTTGATTATCATCTCTTGTGTCGGGTTTGGTAATCATTCCGAAAGCTACATAAAAAAGCAGAAGGCCACCAGCTATCCTAAAAGATTCCATCTGGATTCCAAGGACTCGCAGCAAATCAATCCCCCAGAAGCCAAAACAAAGAACCAATACTGTTGATAGGCAGACGGCCCGTATTGCCATTTTTTTGCAATAGGCGTCAGTTCTGCCCTTGGTTAAAGCATTGAAAATCAGAGCCGTACCTATTGGATCAACAATGACAAAATACGCTAGAAATGGGTTTAATATTGCTTCCATATTTATTTCAACATCGAAAACCTGGTGCTAAGGGCCAGGTCAGATCGCATAGCGCATAGCGCATGGCGCATAGCGTACAAATATAGGGGCGTTGACATTGCAGTTTTTCGCTATGCGCTTTGCGCTTGGCGCTTTGCTTCATGAGCCGGGTCCTTTGGGTCCGGATTCTTTACTGCAGTTAGTTGAAATTAAAAAACTGTTTTTCCAGCATGATTTTGAGTATGGTACGGTCTGTTTCGTTCATCTCATGTCCTGGATGATGGCACCAATGGTTGTTTCCTGGGATTCAATACTTTCGGTCAGCTTGAATTGGATCAACGCCCTGGCAAGATTGTGTTCCTCGTGGTCGGCCTTGAAGTAGACATTGCCTTCCAAATAGTCGGTCAAGTATCTCAGTCCCAGCTCGAAAGCTATCAGGCGGATAGCATCGTAGAGGTAGTCATAATCGTTGTCGGTAAGAAATTCTTCTGCCAATGAGAGATAGCCCTGTAAGATGGCCTGGCACAATTCTGGATCGAAGCGAACCATTTCCCACTGCTCAGCATCTTCTCCCAGAAGATTACAGCCTGAACGGAGGCAGTCGCCAATATCATAGTGAACCAGACCGGGTTTGACAGTGTCCAAGTCAACAATGCTGATTGCCTGCCCGGTATCGTTGTCAATCATGACGTTGTTGACCTTTGGATCGCCGTGAATCGGACGCAGATGCAGCCTGCCCTTTTCTCTGCCATTCTCGAGTACGTGGGCCCAATCTCTGCGCTGGCTCACAAAGTCTAAACCATATGCCACTTCGGGAGATTTGCTTGGCTGTTTTTGTGCCAAAACCTCATCATAATGCAGAAGGTATTGTGGCGTAATGTGAAAGCCCTCCAGGGTGTCGGCCAGTCTTTCGGTGTCCAGGTCGCTCAGCAGGCTGTGGAACATGCCGAGGGCATAACCGACTTCTCTGGCGTGCTCGATATCTTCGATGGTGTCAAAAGACTGGGCACCGTCAATAAAGCTGATGGCGCGCCAGAATGAGCCCCCGGGGTCGAGCCAGTGGTCTTGCCCTTCCTGTGCCAGCAGCACGCGCACCACCTCCCAGCGACGGCCAGGGCTGGGTGGAGCACTCTGCAAGCGCTGGCGGACATGCTCGGTGAAGGTGCGCATGTTGAGCATGATAAGTTCCGGCTGACGAAACACCTGGGTGTTGATCCGTTGCAGGACGAAGTGCTTTTCAGTTTTTGCATCCAGGGTTACCAGGAAGGTGTCATTGATATTGCCATTTCCAAATTCATGGATGTCAATGACCGTGCCCTGTGGCTTAAATTGATCTGCAGCAGCAGCGAGATTTTCCAGAGTCTTATCCTTAATTATTAAGATCTCTATTCAAACAGCAGAGGTTTCAGTTTTTTGTTTTTTCCTGACACCTGACACCTGAAACCTTATTTTTTAAGTCTTACCCGCACTGAACGGGCGTGAGCTTCGAGACCTTCAAGTTCAGCCAAGCGCATGATGTCTGCTGCATCTCGCCGCAAGGCTTCAGAGGAATAGGAGATCACGCTGGTGTTTTTCACAAAGTGATCAACGCTGAGTCCTGAGGCAAAACGGGCTGTGCCCGCTGTGGGCAGAACATGGTTTGGACCGGCAAAGTAGTCCCCCACCGGTTCAGGAGAATTGTGTCCCAAGAAAACGGCACCGGCGTTCTGGATCTTGCCCAAGAGTTTGACAGGTTCTGCCACCAGCAGTTCCAGATGTTCGGGAGCTATCTGGTTTGCCAGAGACACGGCGGTATCCAAATCCGGAACGACGATGAGTCCTCCAAAAGCAGCAAGGGACTCTTCGGCTATATGGCGCCGGGGCAAGTCGGCCAATTGCTCTTCCAGTGAGGTGCGAGTAGCATGGGCAAGGGCTTCATCAGTGGTAAGCATCAGTCCACTTGCCATGGGATCGTGCTCTGCTTGGCTGAGGATATCGGCTGCAACGTGTCGGGGATCGGCGCTAGAGTCGGCAATAACAAGAATTTCGCTAGGCCCGGCAATGAGATCGATACCAACCCGGCCGGAGAGAATCTTTTTGGCCAGAGTTACATAGATGTTGCCCGGACCAACAATCACGTCCACGGCAGGTATGGTTTCAGTTCCCAAGGCGAGGGCGGCGATTGCCCAGGCGCTTCCCACTTTGAATATATCGTCGATTCCCAGCAATTGGGCGGTCACAAGCAGATAAGGGTTGATGCTCCCGTCCTGTCGAGGGGGTGTAACCACCTGCATACGAGCAACACCAGCGATGATTGCAGGAATGGCGTTCATCAGCAGAGAGGAAATGAGTGGGGTCTCCCCGGCACGGCCGCCTGGAATGTAGAGGCCCGCGGCCGCCACCGGTCGCACCATTTGCCCGATAACAGAACCGTCCGCTTTGGGCAAGAACCAGGAATATCTCTGCTGAGCTTCGTGATAAGAGCTGATGTTGTTTTTGGCTCGCTGCAGGAGAGCGGTAAAGTCTGGCTCAACCTCCTTGGCAGCCTGTTCCATTTCCATTTCACTCACGCGAATGTTCTCTAAAGTAATCTCAGGAGAATCGAATTTGCGAGTATAGCGCAAAAGGGCAGCATCACCTTCGCTCTGGACTGCCTGTATTATTTCAATCACAGCACGTTCGTGATCCTCGGAATAGGAAAGGGTGCGATTCACGATTGCTGCAATGAGAGTCTTCGCTTCCTCAGAAGGGTAGGTAAGAACGTTCATGCTAACCTCAATGTCCGTGTTTTATACTAAGTACCACGATAACTAATTATTTCGAATTTCGGATTGCGAATTGCGAAATTTAAAAAATCAGAAATCCCACATCTCACATCCCACATCCTCAATTTGCTACTGCTTGCTGTAATTTTGCCGTGTCCCTAGTGCCTAGTGCATAGTGCATAGTTCCTAGTGCCTAGTATTCACTGCCTGCTGCCCGCTGCTAGCTGGAATCACCGTCTTGCCGTTTCTCCCCGTCCCCGCGTCGTCTTGCTATGCCTAGTGCCTATTGCTTAGTGCCTAGTATTCGCTGTTCGCTGCCACTTCTCCTGACTTTCTGACTCCTGGCTCCTGTTTTTTATTTATCATTCGCCACTGCAAAGGCGTTGGGAAAGCCGTTATCCTTTAACCGTTCGGCAGCCACCTCAGCCTCGTAGAGGCGAGAGTACTGTCCCACCCGAACCCGGTAAAATCTTTGGTTACCTTGGTCGAATACCCTCACTGTAGCATTGCGATATTTGCGGCTCAAAGAAGCACGTAAGCGCAAAGCATTATCTCGCTCTGTGAAAGCTCCAACCTGAATGGTGAAGTCCCCCAGTTCATAGCTGGCAGGCTTCTCGTACACCCGCACCACCTTTCCGGCCTTCCGCTTCTTACGCGCATAACCCAGAGCCTCAATTCGTACTGGTACCACTCCTTCTTCGGCCATGCCTAATTCAGCGGCAGCAGTGAGGGTGAGGTCAATAATCCGACCTCGAACAAAGGGGCCCCGATCATTGATCCGGACCACTGTTTTCTTACCGTTTTTTAAATTTTGCACCCGGACGTAGGTGTTGAAAGGAAGGGTTTTATGAGCGGCGGTGCGGCCGTACATGTTATAGCGTTCACCATTGGAGGTGAGGCGGCCGTGAAATTTACGGCCGTACCAAGAGGCCAAACCGCGCTGGGTGAAACCGGCGGCAGACGACAGCGGGTAGTAGCGCTTGCCGTATACTGTATAAGAATTACCCTTCTGCTTGCTTGGAGGAGGGGTACTTGCGCAGGCAACAAGCAGAGAAAAGATGAAGGTCAGAAAGAGCCTGCTAGGAGAAGACGTGACGCTAAAATAGGTTTGTGAGCGGCGCATAAGGTCGCTTGTTAGGGTAGTCTCGCTTAGCCCTAGGAACTGGACTAAAACTCCTTTTCCTCCTCCAATTTGGCCAATTCCTCGAAACGGATATCGAGGCCGAGGACACCGATTATTTCGTCGGATTCATCACAAATAGGTGCCGACACGGTTATACAGAGCGCACCAGTGTAAATGGATTTGTAGAAATCGGTAATGTGTGGTTTGCCATCTTTAATGGGGTTTACAAACCATTCACGATCAGAGAGATCTTCGCCAACTTCTGCCTTCTCATACTTGGCGCGATCGGCAATATGAGTAATGTTGCGGGTTGTCTTCTTACCTTCCCGGTCGGTGACATAAATGTATTGGATAAAGGGGTTGAGATCTAAAAGGCTCTGAAGCACTGGTTCTTGTCGTGCTGCGTCCATGGATTTGATCTCTTCGGATTCCACCACCTCCTCCACCAGGTGGGCGGCGAGCGCATGGGCCTCCTGTTTCAGTAGATCAAACTCGCTGACAAAATGCTCAGGGAGATACTGGCGAGCCCACTGCTCCATTTCCTTGCGGGAGATGCTGGTAACTCGACCCTCTTCGTATTCCTGCATGATCCTCTTGTGAATTTTGACGATACCAGGATGGCGTTTGTTAATAGAGTTCTCCCCCTCTAATCCGAGACGGCTGTTGACCCAATATGCCACACCGGCAATTCCGGTCTTATCAGTGACAGTGATGCTGACCGGCCGATTGAGGATTTTCCGGGTGTCGAAAATGTTATAGATTTCCTCATTCTTAATAAGACCATCGGCGTGAATACCGGCACTGGTGGCATTGAAGTCGCTTCCAGCAAACGGATAGTTTGGGGGAATTTTGTAGCCCAGTTCTTGAGAAAAATAATTGGCCATGTCAGTTATGGCGGTGGTATCTATGCCGTTTTCATGACCCATAAGACTTATATACTCAATAATGAGCCCCTCTACCGGGGCGTTGCCGGTACGCTCACCAAATCCCAGAAGAGTGCCGTTGGCGGCAGAGCAGCCGTAGAGCCAGGCGGTGGTGGCATTTATGAGCACCTTGTGGAAATCATTATGTCCATGCCACTCGAGGAGATTTCCAGGCACACCGGCATCATCTATCATCGCTCTCACCAATTTGGGAACGCTTCGGGGCAAAGCTGCCCCAGGATAGGTGACACCAAAACCAAGGGTGTCACAGAGACGGATTTTGATATCAATCCCGCTCTCCTCTCTCAGCTTCATGAGCTCAATGGCAAATGGCACACAGAAGCCGTAGATGTCCGCCCGGGTTATATCTTCGAAGTGGCAGCGAGGCGTAATGCCTTTTTCCAGTGCGGCTCTGACAATAGCCAAATATTTCTCCATGATCTTAGCCCGGCCGCTGTTGAGCTTAAAGAAGACGTGGTAGTCGGAGACCGAGGTGAGAATGCCGGTTTCTTTGAGGCCCATGTCGAGCACTAAATCCAGGTCTTGCTCCACCGCGCGAATCCAAGCGGTAATCTCCGGATAACGATAGCCTTTGGCAAGACAGCGCTCAACAGATTCCCGATCGCGCTTACTGTAAAGAAAAAATTCGGTCTGACGAATAACGCCGTTCTCACCACTCAGCCGATGCAGCAAATCGAAAATTGTCTCAATTTGCTGCACGGTATAGGGCGGTCTAGCTTGTTGACCGTCACGAAAAGTGGTGTCGGTGATCACAAATTCGTCAGCCGGATCAATAGAGATAAGCTTGTGGTCGAAATCAATCCGGCTTACCTCACCGTAAGGAAAAACCTCTCTTTGCAGATTCGGTTCAGAAACGTCTTGGACCCGGTAGACCCAAAATTTGGTGTGTTGATGTTCTAAAACCCTCTTGTGTTTGTTCCAGCGTGCCATGATCTCACCTTAATGACTAAAACCACCAAAGCATAAATTTAAACAAACTTTCATGTTAATGGACAGTTCTTTCCCTTGTCAATCTTTAATGGATGTACAAAATTGGTCCTTAAAGCCAGATCAAATTGCATAGAGCATGGGGCATGGAGCATGGGGTGATGTTTAAATACATCACTCTAGCCTCTTTGTCTCTAGGATTCTGGCA
>JASFGC010000107.1:0-10524 GCA_050123975.1 Syntrophobacterales bacterium
CCCTGCGGGCACGATCTAGTAACCGGGTGGTTTCATGTCAACGGTTGGATCCAGACTCAAGAGCTTTCGCCGAAGGCGGAGGCTCTTTTCCCTGGGCGTCGTCTCCCGGCCAGGGAAAAAACAACATTCTCCGTGTCCTCTGTGCCTCTGTGGTGAATCTTCAATTAGGCTTCCTTAGGTCACTATAATGCGGAGGGTCCATCCATGAACAAATTAGGCTGGAGGTGGCCAAAGGAAAACCCCTTGACCACCCCCAGTTGGGGAGAGGGAGGTTTGAGGTTAAAGGAAGTTGTGAAACATGTTTTATCTAGAGCAAGCACTCTTCTGCTCACTTCAACACTTTGGTATTTGGATGCTGTGCTACCCATTTCTTCCATTTGGTGACCTCATAAGGGACCTCCGGGAGTATCTTTTTGAAGTATGTCCCCTGGATTGCCAGGAGCCCATTTTTGTAGGGATACCATAAACTTCCGGTCTCCCTGTCATAGAGAACGAAGGTGGACTCGTAGGTCCATCCTGATGGAATCAGGGTCAACGTCTGACCAGCGATCTCGCGGCTGTACACAGCCGCCAGGTCTACCAGAGGTCAATAACTCACAGCTACAGGGTCGGAACCTATTGAGCTGTTTGAAACTTCATGCCCCAGAAGTCGGCTGATGGTGTATGCCTGAGCAGTGGAGCCATCTGTAACACCGATAACTCGCGTGTTTTTTGCTATATTGCTGGTATCATTCGTTAAAAGAGAGTCATCAAGTGTGGTGAAGGCATTTCTGCCGAGACCAAACTGAAACCCTTCTGGATTGAAACCAAGGGACACGGCCTGGGTCACGTCCCAGCGCTCGCCGGTCCTATCAACGATATAGATTTTTTCGGCTTCTTTTAAGACGGCGGATGAGCCTATTTCATGCGTTGATAGGTACAGAGCCCCCAGGAGAAGGGGTAGGATCACAAATGGAATCTTTGATAGGATTGCTCGCAGTTTTCCTGTTTTCATTGAGTTTGCTCCTCAACATCTTTGTTTGTCACCTATTGAGAAGAGACGTACGATACAATTACCGATTGGACTATACTGCTTGGTCGGATGAGCGAGGTCATTGTTACAGGCAGCAGACTGCTGAGGGAAAAAAGAACAAAGGGAAATATAATTGGGTAGTTTAGATTTCCATTGAATGAGGCTCACTACCCCATTGACAAGTACGAGGAGGAAAGGGTAAAGAGTTATTGAAAATAAGCACTCCTTCCACTAACGGAATCCTGTGAGAGTCAGGAGCGGTCCCGCCGCTGTAAACTCGGCCCTTTAGGGCAACAGCTCGCGGCCAGAGCATGTGCAAGGCCACTGCTCGGTTGTAAACCGGGTGGGAAGGCCGGTCGCCGAGTCGAGTGAGCCAGAAGACGGGTGAGAGGAGTTATAACCCGGATGTTTCGGGTTAAGGTCCTTATCGATGGTAAAGAAAGGCCTTCGTCTCGTGGAGACGAAGGCCTTTCTTTTTTAGGGGTGCAGACCGCGTAATAGGGCTGCAGTCATATGATGATGGTTCTGCTAGAGGAAGCCTTTGGGGTAGTGGAGTGTTGGAGTATTGGAGTACTGGAAAAACGTGTGCTTATTATTCGTCCTTAATCCCATCACTCCATTACTCCAGTACTCCAGTAGGTTTGAACTCAAAATGAAATGGTTGGAAGTACTAACGATCGAATTTGTTGCTCTGCTCAGAGGTTGGGAAAATGAAAGCCGCTGTTCTTGAAAAACCCGGTAATTTAGTAATTCGGGAATTGCCAGACCCAAGTTGTCCTCCTGGAGGGGTGGTGGTGAAGGTTTTGGCCTCCCAGGTGTGTTCAACGGACCTGCACATGTGGCAAAGGGGCCACCCGGCACTGCGCTATCCTCGTATTCTCGGCCATGAGATTGCGGGTGTTGTGGCTGCAGTTTCAAATGGGTGGACAAGGTTCAAAGTAGGGGATAAGGTTCAGGTGTATCCTGGGATTTCATGTGGGACCTGTAGATTTTGCCAGCAGGGCAGAGAAAACCTTTGTTCCTCCATTAAGATACTTGGTTTCAGTATGGACGGTGGATTTGCCCAGTACCTTGCCGTATCTAAAGAAGCTATTGAAAACAGGAGTCTCAATCCAATGAGCGCTTCGTTGTCCATGGCCGCGGCTGCCATGGCCGAGCCCCTGGCCTGCTGCCTCAATGGACTTGAAAAGGTAGCCATGAGGCAGGGCGAAACCGTTCTGATTCTCGGGGCAGGGCCAGTGGGCTGTCTGTTCGCCATGGCCGCAAAACATCATGGCTCAGGCAGAGTGATTGTGGTTGAAAAAAACTCCAACCGCATACATCAGGCGCGGGAAGGATTGGAAGGTGATGTGCTCGATGCCAACAAAGTGGACGTGGTGGAAGGAGTAATGGAGCTTACTGGAGGTCAGGGGGCAGATGTGGTGGTGACCTGCTTCAGGGAAGCTGCCCTGGTGTACCCACTGGTTCAGCTCGCGGCCCCAGGGGGTAAAGTGCTGATGTTTTCGGGAATTTCTGTAAAAAAAGGAGTGGTGTCGACTGATTTAAATGCGGTCCATTACCGGGAACTGGTGTTGGTAGGTGCTTATGGCTGCACTTCGATCCAGTGTCAGCGAGCGCTTAGATTCATGGCCGATGGTCTGGATGTAAATTGGCTTATATCGCAAAACGTGGACCTCCACGGCCTAGAAGAATCGTTTTCAGCCCTTAGTTCCAGAAAAGTGATGAAGGTATGCGTTCAACCTTGGGAGAATAATGATGGAATGGTTTGGCATTAACATACAGCGGTTAATAAACAAAGAGGACCTGGACAGAGATACCATCAGAGAAATGTTCACCCAGGTTTTGCGGGGGGAACAGCCGGATCTTCAGCAGGGCGCTTTTCTGGCGGCCCTGGTGGCCAAAGGAGAGACTGCGGCGGAGATAGCAGGAGCCTGGGAGGCAATCCGGGAGGTGGACACGGTCAAGGTGGAACCAGAGGTGGACGGGCCAATCTTGGACAACTGCGGCACGGGGATGGATCCATTCAAAACCTTCAACATTTCTACCGCGGCTGCCATCATCGCAGCGGCAGAAGGGGTGGTGTTAGCCAGGCACGGAGCGAGATCAATTACCTCGAAGTGCGGTACGGTGGATGTGGCCGAGGCCTTGGGGGTTGACGTAGAAGCCGAGATAGCGGTGGCAAAAAAATCGGTGGAGAAATGTGGGCTAGGGCTTTTTAATGGCATGAGTTCCTCAGTTCATCCCCAGGGACTCTTTCGCATACTTTCGCAGATAAGGTTTGGTACCACCTTGAACATTGCCGGGTCACTGGCCAGTCCGGTTTTGCCGCATTTGGGGGTGAGGGGAGTCTTTAGTCCAGAAATGGTAGACAAAGTGGCTGAGGTGATGGCTGAGATAGGCTACAAGGAAGCATATGTTTTTCACGGTCTTAGGGAGAATGGCGAGCCGGGAATGGACGAGATTTCCAACCTGGGGCCAACCGTTTTCTGTCGATTGAAACGAAACGGCAATCTGGAAAGGTTCACTCTTGAGCCCGAGGATTTTGGGCTCAAGAGAGCCACGGCCGATCAACTGGCCCCGGCTGGAAGTCCACTGGAAGAGGCAGTGAGGCTCGTGCGGCTCCTTTCAGGTCGGGACAATGGTGCCAGACTCGAGGCAGTCTGTGTCAATGCAGCCCCGATGTTCCTCCTGGTTGGGAGAGTGGGAGAGTTGAAAGAAGGGGTCGAGCTCGCCCGGGAAATTGTCTTCACCGGGAAAGGGTTGGCGAAGCTCCGAGAATGGGTGAGTTGCCAGAATCGAGAGCCCAAGATGGGACTTGCTCGATTTGAGAAAGTACTGAGAAAGGCTGGGGTATAAGTAATCTCGCATAGCGCATAGCACAGAGCGCATAGCGACAAAAGCTCAAGAAATGGAATGAGAAATTATTACGCTATGCTCTTTGCGCTATGCGATCTTACGTCTTTAACTCAGGCAGATCCACATAGCACTCCAGGGCTTCAGGGTTTGCCAGGGCATCCCTGTTTTTTACTTCCCGCCCATGGACAACATTTTGTACTGCCAATTCCACTTTCTTGCCGCTGATGGTGTAAGGAATATCGGCCACCTCAATGCATTTGGCTGGGACGTGCCTTGGTGTACAGTTCTTGCGAATGGTGGTTTTAATTCTATCAACGAGCTGGTCATCTAGCTTTACGTCTTCACGGAGTTTGACAAAAAGAACAATTCTGACGTCATCGTCCCAGTCTTGTCCAACTACCAGACTGTCAACGATCTCGGGAATGCTTTCCACCTGACGGTATATTTCAGCGGTGCCAATGCGCACACCTCCAGGATTGAGGGTGGCATCTGACCGGCCATAGATGATAACGCCACCATGCTCAGTTATCTCTATATAATCCCCATGCAGCCAGACTCCCGGATACACATCAAAGTAAGCCTCACTATAGTTGCTGTTGTCAGGATCGTTCCAGAAGTAAATGGGCATACTCGGCGCGGATAATGTGCAGACAAGCTCTCCTTTGTGCCCTGTGACAGGATTACCCTGTTCATCGTAAGCCTCTACCTTCATGCCAAGACCGCGGCATTGGAGTTCAGAAGCATAAACAGGCCCCATAGGATTGCCGAGTGCAAAGCAAGAGATGATATCCGTGCCCCCTGAGATGGAAGAGAGGCAGAGGTCATTTTTGATGTCTCGGTAGACGAATTCGAAACTCTCAGCAGAAAGGGGCGAACCGGTTGAGAGAATGGCCTTGAGGGAGGTGAGGTCGTAAGATTGCTTTGGTTTCACTCCCGCTTTTTCCAAGGCGGCCAAGTACTTGGCACTCGTGCCAAAAATGGTGATTTTCTCGTCTTGGCTCATCTGCCACATTGCACCTGGATCTGGATAGAAAGGAGAGCCATCGTAGAGAAAGACCCTGGCACCAAGAGCCAAGGAACTGACCAGCCAATTCCACATCATCCAGCCGCAGGTGGTGAAATAGAAAATAGTATCCTCTCTCTTAGCATCTGAGTGGAGCTTTAGTTCTTTGATGTGCTGTAAAAGAGTCCCTACCGCCCCATGGACAATACACTTTGGCACTCCTGTGGTACCGGAGGAATACAAGATGTAGAGGGGATGATTGGCGGGAAGTTGCTCAAATATGAGGTCCTCGGCCTCCGAGGCGAGAAAATCATCAAAGAGAACAAATTTGGCCATGTTGGTAATATCAGGTTCCGTGTCTTTGTACGGAACAACGACGATTTTTTCTATGCTTGGCAGGTCTTTTATAATCTCTAAAATTCTATCCAAAGAGTCAAACTCTTTCCCGTTATAGAAGTAACCATCAGCGGTAAAAAGTACACGAGGCTCGATCTGGCCAAAGCGATCGAGAACTCCTTTAATGCCAAAATCAGGGGAGCAGGAAGACCAGATGGCCCCGACGCTGGTGGCAGCCAGCATGGCAACCACTGTTTCAATCATATTGGGCATAAAGCCGGCAACACGATCTCCAGGTTGGATTCCCATATCTCGCATGGACTGGGCAAGCCGAGCCACCTGTTGATACAATTCATTGTAGGTAATGCTCACGGTGGGTCGGGTTTCGCCTTTGAAACTAAGAGCGATGTGGTCATCCCGGTACTGTAGCAGGTTTTCCGCAAAATTGAGCCTGGCGCCCTCGAACCATCTGGCTCCCGGCATTTTATTGATGTCATCCACCACCTGATCGTAGGATCGGCTATGGATGACCTCACTAAAGGCCCACAAGGTCTCCCAGAAAACAGGACTCTCTTCAATGGACCAATCGTAAAGTTCGCCGTAATTGGCCAGACTCATTCCGTACCGAGCATTCACGTATTGCATGAAATGATGCATATTAGTATTTCTCATGCGCTGTGCAGATGGTTGCCAAAGAAGTCTATTCACGGTTTTCTCACTAATTCCTTAATAGTTATCAATACTTATGGTATAAGACTCAAAGTCCCGTTCCAAGAGGAACTTTGAGATCATTTCTGCCACCAGGTCAGCCGTGTCCCTTCTGCCAAGTTTCTTGGCAGTGGCCACAATCGCTTCCAGCGAATCAGTGGTTATTTGCACATTGGCCCTGACCACAATGGTGTTTTTCTTATCAGCCATAGTATCCTCCACCTCCCAAGGCTATGCTAAGCCAGGTGACTTCATAATATTCATGTGTGCGAGGTAATTCAATCGTTCTTGTTTGTGACAACATGGTTAGTGGTGCCTTTGAATGTTACCAGCCAAATATTACTGTATTTTGGGATCGACAGTCATCAATTTTGGTGATGGCTGATTTTCTCTGACATAGAATCAGCTTGTAATTACCTATGTGACTCTCATATAAGGATTGGTGCAATATCGAATGATGGACAAACATTTTTAACCTTGCATCTAAATGGCTGAGAGGATTTTCATATGAAAGTAATAGGATTGATAGGAGGCATGAGCTGGGAATCCACCGCAGAATACTACAGGATAATCAACCAGACGGTTAAAGAGAGGCTGGGAGGGCTGCATTCAGCGCAAATATTGCTCTACAGTGTTGATTTCAGCGAGATAGCGACCCTACAAACAGAGGGTAAATGGCCGGAGGCAACAGAGTTCATGTGTGATGCTGCTCAACGCCTCGAGCGAGGTGGGGCTGACTGTGTTCTAATCTGTACGAACACCATGCACAAGATGGCCGCAGAAGTCCAGAGCAGTGTCAGCATTCCGCTTCTGCATATTGCTGACACCACCGCCATTGAGATCAAAAAGAGGGGAATCAGGCGAGTTGGCCTTTTGGGAACCAAATACACCATGGAAGAGGATTTCTACAAGAAGCGCTTGGTAGATGATTATGACCTTGATGTCTTTATTCCGCCAGAAGATGGTCGCATCATTGTAAATCGGGTAATATACGAAGAACTCTGTTTGGGAAAAGTGGTAAAGGAGTCTAGGAAGCAATTTCAGCAAGTCATTCATGATTTTAAAAGACGTAGAGTTGAAGGCGTTATCCTGGGCTGTACCGAGATATCACTTCTGATCAATCAGGAAGACTCCCCCCTGCCTCTCTTTGATACCACTGCCATCCATGCGAAAGCTGCAGTGAGTTTTGCCTTGGAGGATGGCTAGGCAATTCTCACAGACTGATTGATGATGGTTGAATGGTCAGGAAATCAAATAAGGAAGAAGATATGAAGATTGCACTTATAGGTACGGGCCTCATGGGTCGTCCCATGGGCGAAAGAGCCTTGGCTGCAGGCTATTATTTGACAGTGTTTAATAGGAGCCCAGAGAAAGCGGAATTATTGCGGTCTTCTGGTGCTAAGATTGCTGCCACTGCAGCTGAAGCCATTGGCTCAGCCGAGTGCGTGATCCTGATGCTTGCTGATGGGACAGCTATTCGGCACGTACTGTTCAACAGCGAGCCGACGGCAGATTTGCAGGACCGGACTGTTATCCAAATGGGCACCATCTCGCCGGCGGAGAGCGTTGCACTCGCGAAAAAAGTGCAGGAACGAGGCGGCGAATACCTTGAAGCGCCGGTTCTGGGAAGCATTCCTGAGGCCAGTGCGGGCAAGCTTCTCATTATGGTGGGGGCATCTGAGCCACAGTTTAACAAATGGTCAACCGTGCTTGAGTGTTTTGGGTCCGAACCCCAGTTGATTGGTGAGGTGGGTAAGGCCGCCGCCGTGAAACTTGCCCTTAATCAACTCATCGCTTCGTTGACCGTGGGCTTTGCCTCTAGTTTAGGGTTCGTACAGAGCCTAGGGATCGAGGTGGAACTATTCATGAAGATTTTGCGTCAAAGCGCTCTGCATGCTCCGATTTTTGACAAGAAAGTTACGTTTATGCTGGACCGCGACTACGGTATTGGCAATTTTCCCACCAAGCACCTGTTGAAAGATGTGGCGTTGTTCAGTGCAGCAGCACAAAGGGTAAACCTAGAAACCATATCTATAGAAGCGATTCATCGTCTCTTGGAGATTACCCTGGAAAAAGGATATGCTGAGGGCGATTATTCGGCCGTGCTTGAAGCAGTTAGTCCTCTGGACACTAGGCACTAAGCACTAAGCACTAGGCAGTAAGAACTAGGGACTAAGAACTAGGAACTTCTCGGAGAACTCAAAAGTCAGAAGCCAGGGGACTGAGGGCAAAGGCAATGATGAGAATTTCAAATTGCGGACTAACAAAGCGCATGTTAGTTGGAGATTTCGCCTTTTAAAATCCGCAATTCGCAATCCGCAATTATTTCCCTATGCTCCATGCCCTATGCTCAAATAAAGGAGGAGTTTAGATGACCGAGCAAAAAGCAAAAGTGTGTCACTACACTGATGTGGACGCCGAGGTATTCGGGGACGAGGCCCCGGGGGTTACCATTCGCTGGGTCATTGATGAAGAGAGGGACGGAGCACCTACTTATGCGTTGCGAGTCATCGAAGTGGCTTCAGGTGGTCACACACCCGATCACACCCATCCATTTGAGCACGAGAACTTTATCATCGAGGGAAAAGGTCGGGTACAGATCGATGGTAAATGGTTTGAAGTGGGGCCGGGAGACGTTGTGTTTGTACCCGCTGGCAGTCAACACACCTATGTCAACGCTGGTGACGAGCCCTTTAAGTTCCTCTGTGGTATTCCCGTCTCAAAGTTGAGGCCAAGAAGTTAAAAAGATATGGATACGGTAATTAAATGGCTTTGATTTTTTGCGGCAGGGCTCTGAATCGGTTATACTTTCAAATTGGTGATAATAATTTTGCCAGGATGAAGCTGAGAGCTTATATTCAGCTCTTAGGGGCGGGATCTCTTTTGTTATGGTAAGTCATACAGAAATTGCAGAGGTGAACAGATGGGGCGTGCCAAAATAGGCGTTGTTGGACTTGGAAACTGTGCTAGTTCTTTGATTCAGGGAATCAATTACTATGGTGATCAGAGGGGAGAAGATGCCATCGGCATCATGCATTGGGACATCGGCGGCTACCGGCCTTATGACATTGAAGTGGTGGCGGCCTTTGACATTGACCAGCGTAAAGTGGGCAAAGATGTTGCCGAGGCCATCTTCGAGGAACCAAACTGCACCACAGTTTTTTACAAAGATATACCCAATACTGGGGTAACGGTGCAGATGGGCCGTATCTTGGACGGTTTTTCCGAGCATATGCAACACTATGATCATGCCCACACCTTTGTTCCGGCCAATGAGCCTGAACCTGATCAGGATGAGGTTGTAAGGATTTTGCAAGAGTCTGGAACGGAGATTCTTGTGAACTATCTTCCGGTGGGATCTGAAGAGGCCACGCGGTTTTATGCTGAGTGTGCTTTGGAAGCGGGTGTGGGTTTTGTTAACAACATCCCTGTGTTTATTGCCAGTGATCTTTCCTGGGCTAAGCGATTCAAAGAAAGCAGCCTTCCTATCATTGGAGATGATGTCAAGTCTCAGCTGGGTGCTACCATCGTCCATCGCATATTGACCGATCTTTTTCAGAAACGAGGAGTAAGGCTGGAGCGTACCTACCAACTGAACACCGGGGGCAACACTGATTTTCTGAACATGCTCAACCGCAGTCGGCTTCTTTCCAAGAAAAAATCCAAGACCGAGGCGGTGCAATCGGTTACCGAAGCAAGGCTGGATGATGAAAATATCCACATTGGGCCCAGCGACTACGTGGCCTGGCAAAAGGATAATAAGGTTTGCTTTATCCGTATGGAGGGTAAACTTTTCGGTGACGTGCCCATGAATGTGGAGTTACGTCTATCGGTGGAAGACTCCCCGAATTCGGCGGGAGTTGCGATTGATGCTATCCGTTGTTGCAAGCTGGCGTTGGACCGTGGTGAAGGTGGCGTTCTGTACGGGCCATCAGCCTATTTTATGAAGCACCCGCCGCGGCAGTACTCGGATGATGAGGCCTATCGAATGACCGAGGCTTTCATTCAAGACAGGTGGTTGAAAAAGTCTGAGGAAAAGGTTGATCTTGGCCGCCAGCAAGAACGGCAGGTGGTGGCTGAAGGGTAAGAGCACGTAGCCTTTCAGGAAAAGATGTTGACCTGGATGAACCAACCTACCGTCTTTTATCCCTCCCGGAACTGGTAAGAACCGAGGTGAGTACCTGGGGAAAATCCGTGAAGATACCATCTACCCCGGCTCGAACCAGTCTCTCCATGTTCTTGCGATCATTGACGTTCCAAACGTGAACCCGGAAGCCCTGAGGGCGTAACAAAGCAATATCTGCGGGACGAAAACCGCTGAGGCGAGGGTGATAGGCCTGGGCCCCAAGCCGGCGTAAGAGCTTTTCAGGGTGTGGATGAGGCTTGGAAACCAAGACCCCGGTGGCAATATGGGGGTGTGTTTCTCTGAGCTTTGCTAGGTAGTCTTGGTTGTAAGATGAAATCAGGACTGAGTCTAGCATCTCTAAATCTTCCACCAGAGCGAGGATCTTTTTTGCGACCTGGCGGGGATCTGGATTTCCACCCAAGTCCTTGATTTCGAGGTTTACGTTCCAGCTATGCTCTCGAGTAAAGGTGAGCGCTTCTCTGA
>JASFGC010000108.1:0-10467 GCA_050123975.1 Syntrophobacterales bacterium
CATAACCCATTACCTATCACCTATGACCTAAGAATCCTTTCTCGCCGCGTCACCGTGTCTCCGCGTCAACTCCCAGTGCCTACTGCTTAGTGTGACTGCTCTATGCTCTATGCCCTATGCTACCCTTCTCTTTCCTTCAGGGCAGCTACGGCGTAGGCGGCAATTCCCTCGCCTCTGCCGGTAAAGCCCATACCTTCTGTGGTCGTGGCCTTTACGCTCACTAGCACAGGGCTCACCTCCAGAGCCCCAGCAATGGTGGTAATCATCGGCTGAATGTGCGGGGCCAGCTTCGGGGCTTGAGCCACCACAGTACTGTCTACGTTCTGAAGTTCAAAGCCAGCAGTGCGGACCATGCCCCCTACACGTTTCAGCAACGTGATACTGGAGACTCCCTCCAGTTCAGAATCAGTATCAGGAAAATGATGCCCCAAATCTCCCAATCCCGCCGCACCGAGTAGCGCGTCGCAGATAGCGTGGAGTAAAACATCAGCATCTGAGTGTCCATCTAGACCACGGTCGTACGGAATAGCCACCCCGCCAAGAATCAAAGGCCTACCCCTCACCAACCGATGCGCATCATATCCAAATCCTACACGTATCATTTTCTGGGTTCCACGTTCTAAAATAAGTTAAAGGTTAAAATCGTTTAAATCGTTAAAATCGTTAAAGTCGTGTTGTTTAGGTTATAGGTCATGGGTTATAGGTGATAGGTTGTTACCCATAACCCACGACCTATCACCTATGACCTGAGAATCCTTTCTCGCCGCGTCTCCGTGTCCCCGTGTCGCCGCGTCGCTTCTAGCCTGCCTACTGCCCGCTGCTTTCTGCCAGCTTTATTTCCCTATGCCTCCTCACACTTGCTCTCGTTGCGCAAGAAGGGCCTCAGCTATAACAAGATCAGTTGGCGTAGTGACCTTGATATTCTCCGGGGATCCTGGGACCAGGTGCACTGAAACACCGAAGCTTTCCACGAGGGCAGCATCGTCAGTGACCATGATCTTATCCCGGAAAGCCTTCTCATACGCTGACCGTAAAATGCTGGCTTGAAAAGCCTGGGGTGTCTGCGCCAACCAGATGGTTTCGCGTTTCAAGGTCTCAAGCACCACTCTCTCTTTTGCCCTTTTCACAGTGTCACCTGCGGGTATGGCCGCTAGTGCGGCACCATGTTCATTGGCGGCCTTCAGCACAGCCCCAAGCAAATCAACACTTACGAGCGGTCGCACCCCGTCATGAACTACAACCAGTTCACAATCAGCTGGGACTGCTTCGAGCCCACTGGCCACGCTCTCTTGACGTTCCGAGCCACCGTCCACCACCCCGAACAATTTACGGCAAGGATAGGGTCCGAGAACACGTTCCTTCAGGGCTTGGCGCTGTTGCGGGGCCACCACCAGCACCACGTCGTCAATTTCAGGACTCTTATCAAACACACCAAGTGTGTGGGCGAGAATAGGAATTCCTTGCAGCTGCAGAAACTGCTTTTCAACTGCTCCACCCATGCGGCGCCCCTCACCAGCGGCTGGAATGATGGCAACAACACGCATAACAGATATATGTTAGGGATAAATGCAGTGGGGTACAGTAAAAAATTCACATCCACAGGACGTGGCTTTGCTCTACCCCAAAGGGGACGGCTCAAGGCTCAAGGCACAGGGCACAAGGCAAAAAAAACAACAGAAAACTTCTTTTCTCCTTACGCCTTGCGCCTTACGCCTTATGCCTCACCTCTTGGTCCGGCAAGGCCATCGAACTTTGACCACGCTCAAAAAATATTGTTTCCGTTCTCGTACACAATAAAAAAGAGAATAGAGCAGGTCGTAAGCCGAGTTCTGTTTCCATTGGGGATCACTCCCCAATGGACAATGATCATTCATCTAGGACCACGATTACTCGCAGTCTCAAGCGACCTACCCGAGAGCTTGGACGGGCCACCCTCTGCGCTCTCCTATTTGGTCTTGCTCCAAGTGGGGTTTGCCGAGCCTCCGATGTCACCACCGGAGCTGGTGAGCTCTTACCTCACCGTTTCACCCTTACCTCGAGAAACAAACGTTTACCGAGGCGGTCTGCTTTCTGTGGCACTTTCCTTCCCATCGCTGGGACTGGGAGTTACCCAGCACCTCGCCCTCTGGAGCTCGGACTTTCCTCTCCCCCGGCCGCCGAAGAACGGCAGACACGAAGCAGCGATCATTTGACCTACTCTATTCTCATCGCCTTAAGCGATATGTCTCTCTCTCCCCCCCCAGCAGGCCACGATCTATGGCCTCATTGGCCAACCTATCAGCCTGCTGATTCAGTTCACGGCCCACATGAAAAATACCATAATCGTCAAACTGCTGCAATATTGACACGGCCCGATCAAACAATGACCGCAATCGAGCATTGCGTACCTTATACTTTCCTTTTAACTGCCTCACCACCAGTTCAGAGTCCAAAAATATTTCAATCCGCTTGACACCAATCTCTGCCGCAGCCTCCAGTCCCCTTACGAGGGCCCGGTACTCTGCTTCGTTGTTCGTGCCATCGTCGAGATAGCGACTTAATTCAAGAATCTGTTCACCCTTCTCATCAAGAAGGACCACTCCTGCCCCGGAGGGACCCGGATTGCCCCTTGAAGCTCCATCGCAATAAAGAGAAACACTCATCATTGGTGTGCCAGGATCACCTTTCTGGCCATCGGCCGCAGAGTCAGTCCATTCTTCACAGCAACGTAGATGATCAGCGACAGCCCGGAAGAGGCTCCGTACATCTTTCCTCGTAAGATCGGGAAATTCGGCTCGGAGTAGCTCAGTGGGCAAACGCTCACCCAGCAGCTCGAGAACCCGAATGAGCCGCTGACGATCAAGTGCGTTTCTAGAACTCATTCGTTTACTCCAGCTGAGAAGACTGTTTATATGCCTCGTGACCTGTCCAGTAAATTATCCGCTGGCAATTGGGACAATTCATCATTGCTTCATTTCTCTGCAAATCGATAAAGGTCTGCGGGGGCAAGTTCATGTGGCAGACCCCACAGGTGCCTCTGTTCACCGGGGCCAACGCCACACCACCTCTGTTATCTCTCAGAAATTGGTACTTTTTCAGCAAATCTGAAGGAATCTTGGGTTTGAGCTGCTCCTTGTGTTCTTCAAGATTCATCATCAGCGAATCTGCCTCCTTCGCCTCCTTTTCAAGCTGGGCACCCTCCTCTTCCAGTTTCTTGACAGCCTCGGCCACCAACAGCTTTTGCTCCCTGATTTGATTATCCAGATCATCGGCGCTCTCCATCTGCTCGATGATCTGGTCTTCACGTCCGCGCACAAGCTCTCCGATGTCTTCGATCTCTTTCAAGGTGGCCTGATACTCCTTGTTGCTCTTGACCTCCAAAAGCTTCTGCTTGCTTTTGGCTTTACGCCCTTCTAGGTCCTCCACCTCTCGTTCCAGATCCCGCCGCAACTTCTTCGTAGACTCCAGTATAATCTTCTTGTCTTCCAGCCTGGCCTCGGCCTCTCTTTTTTTCTCTTCCAGCGCGGCGATCTCCTTGGGGGCACGAGCTTTGTCCTCCGCAAGAATTTTGATCTTTCTTTCGATTTCCTGAAGTTCAATAAGTAATTGTAACGTCTCTTGCAATGTATTCCTCCCTTTACATTTCGGATTCGGGACTGCGGATTGCGGAATTACAAAAGATAATTTCATTTGCACGCTGTTATTTTAAATCCGAAATCCGAAATCAAATTCCTCTGGTACTCCATGATTTTTTTAGATCAAGCAACCTTGATCTTGACAAAACTATAGGATTTGGCCCCAACCTTGGCACAAAAAAAAGGGTGCAGCCTGTGTGGCGCACCCTTTTTCCCGAGGTCTCTCGGAATTTCGGCCTCAGGTTCCAAGACCGTTCCCTGTTCCCCGCCGAGAAGCCATACCTTTCTCTCAACGGGTCGAGAAAATTCATGCTCTCGTTTGGCTCCAATCTTCATAACACAGTAATTGGTGGGCCCACCTGGATTCGAACCAGGGACCGACCGGTTATGAGCCGGTGGCTCTGCCAACTGAGCTATGGGCCCTTTGCCTCCACCTCTAGCTTGGAATTTTGTTTATATATTGACCGCAATCCTCTTTGTCAAGGGAAATATCCCCGCGGTTTTTGCCTCTCCGCCGCCCGGCTTCAATTCCTTTTTCCCAGCTTCAACACGGTCATCAGCTATCAATAAAGCTCTTGAGTTTCTTGCGCCGGCTGGGGTGACGAAGCTTTCTCAGAGCCTTGGCTTCAATCTGCCGGATGCGCTCCCTGGTCACCAGAAAATCTTGGCCTACCTCCTCTAGAGTATGATCCGCCTTCTCCCCGATGCCGAACCTCATGCGCAGTACCTTTTCCTCTCGAGGGGTCAGGGTGGAAAGCACCTTGCGCGTTTGCTCGGAGAGGTTCAGATTGATCACCGCATCCACTGGAGATGTTACTTTTTTGTCTTCAATGAAATCACCCAGATGACTGTCTTCCTCTTCTCCGATGGGAGTTTCCAGGGAGATGGGCTCTTTGGCTATCTTTAGAACCTTCCTCACCTTTTCTAAAGGAAATTCCATCTTATCAGCTATCTCTTCAGGTGTTGGCTCCCTCCCCAATTCCTGAACAAGGTACCGAGATGTCCGGATGAGCTTATTAATGGTCTCGATCATATGCACAGGAATGCGAATCGTTCTGGCCTGGTCGGCAATGGCCCTCGTAATGGCCTGGCGGATCCACCAAGTGGCGTAAGTACTGAACTTGTAGCCTCGCTGATACTCAAACTTGTCCACTGCCTTCATTAACCCGATGTTCCCCTCCTGAATAAGATCCAGGAACTGTAGCCCTCTGTTGGTATATTTCTTGGCTATGCTTACCACCAAGCGCAGGTTGGCTTCCACCAACTCTCTTTTCGCCTCTTTGGCTTTTAACTCACCCGCGTTAACTCGATGCACAATCTCCTTCAAGCTGCGGACATCCATGTTGGCTTCCTGACCAATCCGCCGGATGCGGCGCCGGCCGTTCTTGATGGTTTTTTCCATCTCTAAGAATTCTTCTGGCTTAAGGCCAAGATCTTTGGCGATTTGGTCCAATGAATCAGGATTGCTCTTTACATGTCGGAACAACCGCCGAAGTTCTTGAACGGGCTTCCCGGTGCGGATCATGCACCGTTCGATCTCCCGCTCGCTTTTCTCTATTCTCACCACGCAACTCCGCAGTTTGCTCACAATCTTATCAACCTGCCGCTTCTCCAAACGCAGGTTCTTGAGCAACTCTGCAATGCGTTCCTTGCTGACCCGCAGGGCTTCCTCATCTGCTTCTTGTGCTTTACCTTCAGCTCTGTTCGTCAGGACGAGTTTCTCCAGCTTGAGGTTTTCTTCATACAGGTGCTGAACTTCCTCCAATAATTCAAGCAACCTTTCCTTCTCCTTGTCTTCCTCCGCGCTGGTATATTCTACAAAATCCTCATCCAGGTTCTTGAGGACGTCGCGGACCCTCAGCTTCTCCAGAGCGATCTTCTCACGCAAGTTAAGAATCTTGCGCACACCAATAGGAGTGGCAATGATGGCGTCAATCACTTCTTCCTCGCCTCGTTCGATCCGCTTGGCTATCTCTACTTCTCCCTCTCTGGTCAAGAGACAGACCATGCCCATCTCCCGAAGATACATTTTGACCGGGTCAGTGACCCTGCCTCCGGTATCTTCCTCCAACGCCAGGACTTGATCTTCCTTGTCGGCGGCCTCGCCTTCTTTCTCGATCTTATCCTTGAGCATCTTTGCCTCTTGAGAGGAATCGACGACCTCGATCTCCATCTCATCGAAGATCATCATCATATCGTCGATTTTCTCTGAGGAAACAAGCTCGTCAGGCAAAACACTATTCACCTCGTCATAGGTAAGGTATCCCTTCTCTTTGCCAATCGAGATAAGCCGCCTAAGATCTTCCATATTGCTTTTTTTAGCCATCAAACCATCTCCCCGTTGGAAAGGTTCGCTTTATCATTGGCATCTTTGGCCAACAAGGCTGCCTTCTTAGCCTGCAACTCCGCCAGAAGCTCCGCAATGCGAGTCTGATCCTGGCTACGCTCGGCAGCTCGTATTTCCTCCTTCAACCGTTTCAGCTCATCCTGCAAGTGACGTCTTCTGGAACCGATGCCCTCAAGATATTCCCGCAGACGAGAGTGGGCCTCCTCCTCTCGCCATGGGCTCGATTCCAGTGACCATCCGCTTATCATATTTCTGAGGTCCTCGTCTTCCAGGTCCATTAATAACCCACTTAGGGCAAGCTTTCCACCTTCCTGATAGTGTTTCGTAAGAAGTCCTGCAATCTCCACCCAGGGATTCACTTGAAAATCATCCAATGCGGAGCTCTCTTCAAGCAGCGGGATCCAGTTGGGATAATGAACTAAAATACGAACAACCTCTTCCTCCCAGTCGGGAATCCGTGCGGTCCGCTCTGGCTTCGGTCTCCTTGCGGTCACCACTCTGGAGGTTCGCTCCAAGCCTAATTCCGCCCACATAACTTCTTCACTAACCCCTAGCCTTTGGTCCAGCAGTCGCACGTAGCCCTCCTGGGTCACGCGCGAGTCCAGCAACTTCAGCATGGGAGTCACCTGGCGGACAACCTTGAGCCTGCCCTCCACCGAGCCATCATATTCGGCAAGGGACTGTTCGAGAAAAATCTCCATAAGGGGCCGTGCCTCTGCCAGCAGGGAGGCAAATGGCTCCCTTCCCTTCGCGGCCAAAAAGTCGTCAGGATCCATCCCCTCGGGCAAGGCCAGAAGGCGAACGGGCAATTTTTCTCTTAAAAACAGCTCCAGACTGCGCATGGCCGCCCTCATACCCGGCTCATCTCCGTCAAAAACCAACACCGCTTCAGGTGCCAAGCGGCTTAACAGCCGGATATGTTGCAGGGTAAGCGCCGTACCCAAGGGTGCGACCACCTGCTGGAATCCCTGGTTGTAGAGTGCCAGAAGATCAAAGTAGCCCTCCACCACCAGAGCCTGATTGTGTCGCCGGCACGCCTCCCTCGCCGTGGCTAGACCGTAGAGGGTTCGTCCTTTGTGAAATATGGGCGTTTCCGGGCTGTTGAGATACTTGGGTAGGTTTTCTTCATCTAAAGCTCGGCCGCCAAAAGCAATGGTACGCCCACGCATGTCTTTGATAGGAAACATCAGTCGATGTCGAAATCGGTCGTAACAGTCCCTCTCGGATTTCTTCACCAGTAACCCGGCCTGCACCGCTGTTTTCAGATCCACTTTCCTGCCGAGCAGATAGCGTTTCAACCCATCCCAACTCTGCGGCGCATAGCCTAACTGAAAATCCTTGATGACCTCCGGCCCCATACCTCGGCTCTGGAGATATGCCAACGCCATCCCCCCACTATTCTCGTCCAGCAAGACCTGGTTGAAATAAGTAGCGGCGAGCTCATTCACATGACGTAAGCGCTGGGCCAGTTCGCGCATCCTTTTTTCTTGCCCTGTCTCTTGCCGCTTCGGTAGAGGAATTGAGTAGCGATTGGCCAGTTCCTTCACCGCTTCAGTAAAAGAGAGGTTGCGCGACCGCATGAGGAAATCGAAAACGCTACCACTGGCCCCGCAACCAAAGCAGTGAAAAATCTGTTTCTCGTCACTCACGGTAAATGAGGGTTCCTTTTCCCCATGAAAAGGACAGAGTCCCAGATAATTCTTCCCCCGCTTACGCAGGGAGACATAGGAGCCTACAATATCCACTATATTGGCTGCGGCTCGAACTTCTTCTATTATCTCGCGGTTGATCCTACCCACTTTTGGTTCCTACTCCGTTGACTAGGCACTAGGCAGTAGGCACGAATAACTCGGCAACAAGCACTGCTCGAAAAATTAGTCAAAAGTTTGAAGATATTGGTTCCATCCGTCAAAATCAAGCCTTTTATATTGCATCAATAAATCTAAACTCATTTATTAACTAAAGTCTATTTAATATAATATTATTAAGTTTTTAAATCAATTTCCTTTGGTCCATAGTGTCTAGTGCTTAGTGCTTAGGAGACTGAACGCTTTGCGTTCAGTCTTTGAGCTCCACAACCGTAACTCCGGTGCCCCCGGCACCCTGCTTCTCAGCGTGAAATCCCTTGACGATAGCATGCTCAGTGAGGAATTCCTGCACCGCCTGGCGAAGTCTCCCGGTGCCGTGCCCATGAACAACATGGATCTCGTTGTGACCATCCAGAATCGCCCGATCAATTGTTTTGTCCAGTAACGGGATTGCCTCCTCAACCCTAAGACCGATCAGATGCAGCCTTTGCTGGAAGGTTTCAGGCTCCTCACGAAAAACCCTAATGCCATTGGACCGATGCGCTCGAGCGCTCGCACTCTTTTCGTCTGGAAGGAGTTCTAGGGATTCCATGTCAACTTCCACGCGCTTTGGACCCATTTGTACCTCTGCACGGCGCCCCTGGTCCTTGATCTTGAGCAAGGTACCCTGGCCACCCACGGTTCGCATACGCACCAGTTGCCCTTCCGCAGAGGGCACCACTCCTCTGCCCTCGCTCTGGTTTGGCGACTCCAGTTCAGTGGTAAGCTCTTGCCTGATCTCCCTGACCTTCTTTCGGACTGCCATCGCCTTACGCATTCCGCCCTGCTGCAAGCTGGCTATTGCCAATTTCAGCTCTTTTTCGGCCTCAGTGAGCATAGACTCGCTCCGCTGTCTCAGTTCACTGAGAATCTCTTCTCGAGATTGGATAAAGCCCTCACGTTGTCGAGCCAAACTTTCTTTGGCCAATTCCAGCCGCTCTTGCTGGAGTATAAGCTTTTCTTCTTCATTCTTGGTTCTGTCCCAGGCTTCAGTCAATTGCTTGATGAGATCAATGGTCTGGCCTTCGGCAGGATCCAGATGGTCTCTTGCCTCTTGAATAATCTCCGGTGGCATGCCAAGGTCGGCAGCAATCTCAAAGGCATTGCTAGTGCCGGGCCGACCATAACGCAACTGATAGGTAGGCCTATTGTTTTCCTCATCAAAAGCCACCGACACATTCTCCACCCCTTCATGGAGCATGCCGTAGGCCTTAATCAGATGGTAGTGCGTGGTTACCGCCATAAAAGCGCCGCGGCCACGGAATTGGTCCATTACAGCCAAGGCCATGGCAGCTCCCTCTGCTGGATCGGTGCCTGTGCCGATTTCGTCCAGCAGGACAAGAGATCGCTTGTCCACCTTTTTGAGCATGTGCACCAATCTCTGGACCCTAGCCGAAAACGTGCTCAGGTGGGCCCTCACGTCCTGTTCATCACCTATCTCGGCAAATATGCCTGTGAGCACCGGCCATTCGCTGCCCTCAGCAACCGGAATGTGCAGTCCAGCCTGGACCATGGCTCCCAGAAGACCCAAAGTCTTGAGGGATACCGTCTTACCACCGGTGTTGGCGCCGCTGATGATCAAAGTCTTCCGCTTTTCATCGAGATGCAGATCAATGGGCACAACTTCGATCTGATCAGACTTTCGATTTTCTGTAAGTTCAGCACCCAGCACCATCTCAACCAGTTCGGCCGGAAGAGTCGACGTCTTCTGCGCCTGTTCCTGTAATGCGAGAATAGGATGCGAAGCCTGCTGTAACCGCATCCTCGTGCTATCATTCAGCTGGGGTGCACGGGCAAGGAGCAGAGAACTCAATCGGACCTTGGCGTGCACGCAGTCAATAACTCCCAGCCAGTGTTCGTTATGAAGAAGCACCTCCGCTGCAGTTATCACCGCATCGGATAATTCCCTGAGAATGCGAGCCTCTTCTTCTCTTTCTCGGCTACGGCCCTGTCTCAGCCGGTTGTTGAGTGGAACAGCAGACAGTGGTTCCACGAAACAGGTGGCACCACTCTGGGAAGTATCATGAACTATTCCTTCCAGCGCCCCTCTGGCGTTGCTTCGAAGGGGAATGACCAACCTATCGTTACGAACGGTTATGAGCTTATCCCGAAGCGTTTTCTGAGAAGCCTGTCTTTCAAGAACTTCGGTGAGTTCCTCATTGAGTCTCTTGCGCAGCTCACCAATTTCCTTTCTCACTCGCGCAAGTTCCGGACTAGCCCCATCTTTTATATGACCCCTTTGGTCAATGGCGCGGCCGATCTTCTTTTCTAACTCCGGGATTGGCTGAAGATTGTCTAACAGTTCGGCCAGCCTGCTGTACTGTGGTTCGCAACTGCTCACCAACTGGTGCAGGGTTCGGCTCGCCTTTGCTGTCTCCGCTACATCGAGAAGCTCGGCCGGCGATAGAACTTTTCCAGCGCTCCTGATTCTATCAATAATTGGCTCCAACTCATGGATACCGCCAAGAGGGAGTACATTGCCTATTTGCAGGTATTCCTTTAGTTCAGATACCTGATCAAGCCAAACTTGGATCTGCTCTCGGTCCGCGCTCGGACGGACCTGTGTGGTTGCTTGCCGTCCCGGGTCAGTGAAGGCGAGTGAGTACAGAAAGCTCTGAACATGCGGAAATTCAAGGACACGAAGAGACTGGTGATCCAT
>JASFGC010000109.1:0-10361 GCA_050123975.1 Syntrophobacterales bacterium
AACCACCCCACCACCACTTACGATCCAGGGAGAAACCTTGACGTACTCAGCCCAACCTCCACCGGCAGGGGCAAATCCTGCTGTGGTGCCGGTTTTCTTATAACCGGCACACTGACTGTAACGGCCCAGTTCGCATAGTCTGCATTTCAGACACGGTATATGATGATAAACGGCCACACGCTTGCCGAGCAACTCTTCAACATTTTGACCTGCTGCCACCACCACGCCCGCCATCTCATGGCCAAGGATTACGGGTGGTTCCACCAAGCCTAGTTCGATCTTCTTGATGTCAGTGGGGCAGAGTCCACACGCTTCAACCCGAACGAGCACTTCACCCTCGCCGATTTTCGGTACCGGCACGGTTTCAACTGCCACCTCGGGCCCTCCACGCCAGACACAGGCAATCATTTCAGTAGGGATAGATTCTGCCTTCATTAAGCTCTCTTCAAAAGAAAATCCAAAGCCAAATCACAATTCCGAAATCCGCAATCCACAATCCGCAATCTCTTTACCTTACCCCAAGGCCACATCAAGTATCATCATCACGGTAAAGCCAACCATGAGCCCCATGGTTGCCGAATCAGCATGACCGCCACGTTGGGACTCTGGCACTACCTCCTCCACTACCACAAAAATCATTGCGCCGGCGGCAAAGGCCAAAGCATACGGTAATATTGGCCGCGAAACGAGAACCGCCGCGGCCCCAATAACCCCTGCCGCGGGCTCCACAATACCGGAGAGTTGCCCATACCAGAAACACTTGAGCCTGGATACCCCCTCTCGCCGTAATGGCATGGAAACCGCCATCCCCTCCGGAAAGTTCTGCAAACCAATACCCACAGCCAAAGCAATGGCCGCGGGAAGGGTCGCCGTGGGTAGACCGTGGGCTACAGCCCCAAAGGCAACACCCACGGCCAGACCTTCCGGGATATTGTGCAAGGTGATAGCCAGAACCAGCAAAGTAGTCCGCCGCCAGGTAGTTGAAATTCCTTCAGCTTCCTCGATGGGAGCATAGAGGTGGAGGTGTGGCAAAAGTCGATCAACAAGCCGCAAACACACCCCTCCTAACAGAAAGCCCACTGCAGCTGGGACCCAGGCAATCTGACCTTGCTGTTCAGCCATGTCGAGGGCTGGGGCGAGCAGAGACCAGTAACTGGCTGCGATCATCACTCCGCCGGCAAAACCAAGCATGGGGTCAAGTATCTTCCTGTTCACTGTTCGCGTGAAAAAAACCCCAGCTGCCCCGAGAGCTGTCAAAAACCAGGTGAAGCAGGTAGCAAGAAAAGCCTGTAACACGGGGTGAAGATTCACGAAGTAGTCAACCATTTTTACTGCTCCTCCCTCCTTTTTGATTACAGCAGTCTTTCCCCTCCCTGCTCTGTTTGGATTACTATAGCTCCTCATATACGCTAATGAGGATCAATTTTTCATCCTTCCCAGACATCTTCCTTATCAAAATCAGCAAATGGAGTATCTTTTTTTTGGGCAAACATCTCAATCCACTCCTCCACCCGATCTTCACCATATGCTTCTTTCCAAGCGGCTACGATGGCGTCCACTGGGATATCAGCGTAGGTGCCCTGGTATTCCACATACTCCATGTACTGCTCGTTTTCCCGGTTGAAAGGGTGAAAAAGGGAGTCCTCCCGCCCATTGAATTCCAACGGGTCCACGTTGTGCCTCTCACAGAGTTCCCGGTTGAAGGCAGGGGTCGCCTTCACCCATTTTCCTTTTAAATAGAACTCCACGAAACCATGGTAAACGAAGACATTACTCCCCAGAAATTCAATGAGTTGCTTAGTGGCCAAATGGTTCTTCACCGTGGCGAAGCCAACTCGTGACGGTATCTCACAGGCTCTGCCCAAAGCGCACAGCAGGGAAACCTTGGGCACACAAAAGCTTCGACCTCGCTCGAGAACCGCACTGGCTCGATAATGTTCCGGCAGATGGAAAGGGGTATAGGGATCGTAACGAATCCCATCACGCACAGCCAAGTAGAGCTTCACTGCCCTTTCCACTGGATCACTACAGCCGCCAACTATATGGTTGGCATGATCCTGGATCCTGGGATGACTGCTGTCTATAATTTCGGTTGGCGCCAGATAGATGGGGTTGAGATGGTCCATTGTGCCCATGGCCCTTGTTTCAGGTTCAATACCGCATATCCTAATAAATAATGGGTTCCAATTCCAGTCATCCAGCCCTCGCACCATTGTGAACAGGCTTTTCCGGAACTGCCAGGACGGGGATAATTCCATCTGCGTAACCGATATCGAACAACATGCCTTCCGAAACTTCGCCCATCATTACCCTGGGTTCAAGGTTAACCACAAACAACGCCTGCTGGCCCTCAATCTCCTGAGGATCTTGCCGTTCCTGCTTTATGCCAGCCAAAATTGTTCTTTCGTGATCGCCGAAATCAACAATCAGTCTAAGCAGCTTATCGGCACCCTCGATGTCTTCCACTCGTCGGATGGTTCCCACGCGAATATCAATCTTCTCAAACACATCAAACGTCACAGTGGGCTTGATCGGTGCAACCGTCATTTTCTTCATGACCTCTCTTCTTTCGCTCTGCGCTCTGCGCTTTGCGCTATGCTGTGTCTGTCAGCTGCCTGCTAGCTTTTCCCTATGCCCTATGCTCCATGCCCTATGCCGCCTCTCCTAGCTCCTGTCTCCTGACTCCTTTCTCCTGTCTTCTCTCCTCCCGTACCCCCCACCCCCGGGAGTCTCGATTCTAACAATCTCTCCTTTGTGCAGGGAAGCAGAGAACTTCCCTGGTTTTTCCATTCGTTTGCCTTTTCTAAAAATGATGTTTTTACCCACCGCCCCGGGCCCGCCACCTTGGAGTCCATAAGGAGGCAACTTCCTCCGTTCCGACAACACGGTGATCTCCGCCTCAGACTGCAGATGGATCTCCCTGACGATTCCGTCTCCCCCTTTGTGTACTCCTTCTCCCCCAGTAGCGCGACGAATAGAATACTCGGTGACCAAAAAGGGATAACTATATTCAAGGGCCTCAACGGGAGTGTTTAATGTGTTGGTCATATGGGAATGGACTCCACTTTCCCCATCACTCACGGCCGAAGCACCCATGCCACCTCCAATGGTCTCATAATAGGCAAAGGGATTTTGGTTTCTTGGGTCAATTCCCCCGATGGTCACATTGTTCATGGTGCCCTGGCTGGCCGCTGGGATTCTCTCTGGCAGGGCCTGGGCAAAAGCGCCCAATATGACATCAACGATTCGTTGAGAGGTTTCAACATTACCACCTGCCACCGCCGCTGGAAACGTGGCGTCAACCACGGTGCCCTTCAGAGTCCTCACGGTTATGGGTCTCAGAACACCATCATTAGTGGGAATATCCCTTTTAACCAGAGCACGAAAAACATAGAGCACCGCCGAAAGGGTTATGGCATGTACAGCGTTTATGCTTCCCCCCACCTGTGGGCTCGATTTGCAAAAATCGAGAATCGCATTGTCCCCCTGGATAGTGACCGTGACATGAATTTTTACCGTATCTTGGTTGATGCCGTCATCATCCATGCAATCTTCAAAGGTGTAGGTACCGTCTGGAATCTCTTTAATTGCATGTCTGGTCACCCGTTCGGCATAGTCCATTAACCCTTTCGCATAGAAATCAACGGTCTCGAGCGAATATTTGTCGATGAGCTCTTGAGTCCTCCTAATCCCGGTAATATTTCCCATTATCTGAGCGGCAAAATCCCCCTCCCTCTCTTTGGGGGTTCTGACATTGTTCAAAAGAAAGCTCATCATTTTCCGGTCAATCTCTCCTCTTTCCACCAGTTTCAGGGGAGGAATGATGATCCCCTCTTGAAACAAAGAGGTGGAAAGCGGCATGGATCCAGAACTCATGCCGCCAACATCGGCGTGATGAGCTCTATTGGCCACGTAAAATGAGGGGCCTTCCTCGCCGGCAAAAACAGGAGCAACAATGGTGATATCCGGCAAGTGAGTTCCCCCCTTGAAAGGATCATTCAAGATAACCATGTCCCCCTCTTCCATGGTTACGCTTTCAATAGCCGATTTCACTGACATGGGCATAGAGCCCAGGTGAACCGGGATGTGAGCCGCCTGGGCGATCATCTCACCATTTCGGTCAAAGATGGCACAGGAAGAATCACGTCTCTCTTTAATATTGGGGGAAAAGGCCGTTCTATTCAGGGTGACCCCCATTTCTTCAGAAATGGAGGAGAATCGGTTCTTGAAAACTTCCAGCAAAATCGGGTTTTCTTTCACGGTATGCCTCTTGTTCCTGATGTTAAGGCTCTCTCGCCCGCTCCCCTTCGACTCCGCTCAGGGTTCGCTCGAGCTCGCAGAGAACGCAGAGAGTTCTCTGCGAACTCTGTGAGAGTGAAATTCAGTTTCCTATTCCAAGATATCCATGACAACATTTCCATACGCATCCACAGTGGCTTCCGCGAATGGGGGAATGACAATGGTGGAGGAATACTCAATTAAAATTGCCGGGCCCACAATTTTGTTTCCACTCAGCAGTTTATCTCGTGCGCATATGTGAGTCTTGTATGCTTTTTGATCGAACACCACTTCCCTTTTCCCGAGAAAGGCCTCTTTAGGTGGTTGCTCTTTCAGTTCTCTGGCTGCCAGAAATTTTGGCTTCTCGGGCATGCCCCTTGCTCGCAGCCGTATGTTGACTATCTCAACGATCTTGTCCTCGTTTTGGTAACCGTAGGTCTTTTGGTGAAGACTGTGGAAACTACTAATGTAGTTGAGGTCGAAGGGGACGATGATCTCGTAAGATTGTCCTTGGTAGCGCATATCGAGAAATCTCTCGAGCCTTACATTCTCCTGCCCAACGCCCTCCCTGGATAAATCGTATAAACCTCGTTTTTCCAGATCCTCAAAAAGAGTTAAAAGTTCCTCTGCAGTGCAGTTCAGCTGGTTTCTCATTACCGTGAAAGAGTAATCCTTTATAACATCAGCCATGATCATGCCAATGGCGGATAAAATGCCTGGATTTTGGGGAACGAGTACTTTCGGTATGCTCAAGAACTTGGCTAGAAAGGCACCATGCATCCCCCCTGCGCCCCCAAAGGAAAAAAGCGTGAATTCCCGCGGGTCGTACCCCTTCTCCACTGAAATGACTCGGATGGCTTTTTCCATGGCAGCGTTGGCCACGGAGAGGACACCTTCAGCGAGCTCTATTGTGGACAGCCCTATGTCTTTTGCCATTTGCTGAAAGAAGCCATCTAGCCTTTCAGCCTGAAGTGTCATGCTGCCACCCAGAAAATGCTCGGGAATGAGCCTTCCCAAATATAAATTGGCATCCGTTACGGTAATTTGATTTCCTTTGCCATAGCAAATTGGCCCCGGGTCTGCCCCTGCACTCTCTGGCCCCACTTTTAAGGATCCACCCACATCCACCGAGGCAATGGAACCACCACCGGCTCCTACCGTATGAATGTCAATCATTGGAACTTTAATAGGATAGCCAGAAATCTCGGTCTCCATGGTAAGTGACAGGGATTCATCCATTAAAGAAACATCTGTGGAAGTGCCGCCCATATCAAAGGTTATGAGATGGTTGTTTCCCGCCATCTTCCCGATCTCGAGGGCACCCACAACCCCGCCCGCTGGTCCAGACAAAATAGTCCTCACTGACTCCTGCATGGCAGTTTCAGCCGATATACTGCCCCCATTGGATTGCATGATGGACAGGCTGTCCCCCTTTGCCATCTCACTTATCAGATGCCCGATGTACGCATGCATTTTCGGGGAGACATAAGCATTGAGTACTGTGGTGGAAGTCCTTTCAAATTCACGGAATTCAGCAAGGATTTCATGGGAAAGCGAGACCGGAACCTTCGCAGTCTTTAGCAATTCCTCTATCTTTTTCTCGTGAGATGGATTGGCAAAAGAGAAGATAAAACAGACGGCCACCGACTCTGTTTTGGACTGTTTGAGTAGCTCAACCACTCTGCCAGCTTCTTTTAAATCCAGCTGTTCGTGTTCTTCGCCGTTGTTGAGCACTCTTCCCCCGATACCAAACCTCAGGTTGGGCGGGACAATGTGAGCTTCCTTGCGGTAGGTAAGATCATAAAGGCGGCTTCGATTCTGACGGCCGATTTCTATTATGTCCTCAAAGCCCTTATTGGTAATCAGTGCAGTTTTCGCCCCCTTTCTCTCCAGGATGGCATTGGTGGCAACCGTGGACCCATGGATTATCTGTTTTTTCTCTTTCGGCGCAAGCTGATGCAAGCCAGACAATACTGCCTCTGCCGGGTTAGCAGGGGTTGAAAGCAGCTTGTAGATTCCCCACTGGTCTCCTTTTTTGAAGACAAAATCGGTAAAGGTTCCGCCAGTATCAACACCAATAATGACCATTTCAGTTCTCCAAATACAGCTTTGCCAACATCTATCCAGTCAACTCAGTATCGTCATGTGAATAAGGTGGCGCGCAGCAGCAGAGCAGTCTCAGCTCTTTCCGCCCCGTGTTTTCCAACTGGTGAAACATTCCAGGCGGAATACAAATTGTGTCACCCACCGTCACCTCAAAGATCTCTTCTCCCAGTGTCATGCGTCCCTTTCCGGCAATGATATGATAGATCTCCTCACTGCTGCCATGTTGGTGCAGAATGGTAGCAGTGGCTGCAGGAACTGTGGCTTCGGCCAGGCTCTGATTGGAGTTTCCGTGTACATCTGGGTGCATCAATTCTCTTATAATGGCGCCGTCCTTTGTGGGGTATGGTCGTATATCATCGTAAGCGCTTTTAATAATCCCTTTCGATTTCTCTGGCATAGGATCCCTTTCAATGTGCCAAAAGGCCACCGTCAACAGCCAAGGCGTGCCCGGTGACAAACGAAGCAGCATCAGAACAAAGCCACAGCACCGCTGCAGCCACCTCCTCTGGTGTCCCCATTCTACTCAGAGGTTGCTGCTCCAAGATGTAGTCCTCTACCCTGCGGTCCCCGCTGGTAAAAGATTCTGCCATCTTTGTTTTGATGATGCTGGGGCATACCGCATTTATTCGTATATTTGCTTTGGCGTATTCCAGGGCCGCTGATTTCGTCAAGCCAATTACCCCGTGTTTGCTGGCCACGTAAGCAGGCCAACCAGGAAGACCGATCAGCCCTGCCGCCGAAGCTGTGTTGACTATGGCTCCGGACCCTTGCTTGATCATCTGAGGAATCTCGTACTTCATACACAACCATACGGACTTGAGATTGATCGACAAAGTGCGATCCCAGTTATCTTCTGTGCACTCCGCGGTTCGTGCCTGCACTCCCGCGATCCCGGCATTGTTGCAGGCACAATCCAATCGGCCATAGGTGGTGACAGTCTTGTGGATCATACCTTTTACTTGTTTTCTATTGCCAACATCAGCCTGCAGGAATATTGCCTCACCACCATCCTCTGTGATGGTGTGCGCGGTCTCTTCACCGCTGGTGACATCCACATCTGCAACCACCACCCGCGCTTTATCGTGGGCGAAGGCCAAAGCGATGGCCCTGCCAATACCAGAACCTGCCCCCGTTACCAATACTACTTTTTTTTCGAAACCTGCCACATTGACCTCCCGCCCGCTCCCCTTCGAGTAAAGCATCCCTCCCGACACCGGGAGGGCTTTGATCCATGAGCCGACCCGAAAGGGTGGCGCCCCTTAGGGGCTGTACAGATAACAATGCCTGTGCTCAGATGAAAGACATGCTCGGAAGTAAAATCCCCCCAACCCCCCTTTACAAAAGGGGGGCTTTAAATGGATTCCTTTCAGGTAAACGACTATCTTCCCCCTTTTCTAAAGGGGGACCGAGGCCTGCCCGCCATCGCTCTCGCTCAGGCGAGGCGGGCGGGGGGATTTTGCTGCGCGGTCGTCTTTCCCAAGGCCACCGCAGCATACTCAGTGTAAAAGCAAAACTAAACTATACCACCTGCACAGCAGGTGGGTTTCGTAAATATTAAGCCTGACGACGAGACTTGTCGACGAGCTCAAGTCGAGTCGCTCAGGGTCGTTACTAAACAACATTCTAGTAGTTCACTTGACTTGTTGCCGGTGATCCGTTTTTAAAGTTGCTATTATACATCTGTCGCGACTGATTAGTCACTGCTGAGTTGCACACTGCGGCAGAGCCAGTTTTTTGGGGAAACTCCTGGTTGAGGGCCTCTTGACAAACACCTAAGAGTCGGTTCTGATCATATATATCATAGATAGACAAGGAGACAGCCATGAGCACAGACACAGAGCATTCGGAATCGGCAGATGTGGCCATAATCCGTGATGACATTCTCCAGAGCTTCCCAGGGCTCTTCGGGACAAAGACGATAAATGGTAGAAAAGTCGATGTGGAACAGGAAATTGCCGCACTCGCCCGAGAGCTGCATCCAGAGATCGCTGAGGTCCTTACCGCGCGCCGAGAGCTACTGCGTTCCCCCGCACCGGTCCGCGAAAAATATGCCTGGCCGAAGTGGGACGACTCCTTTGAGGACCCCGTAACTGGGAAGTTCTGGACCTATCGCCAGATCGTCCAAGGTTTGATTGATAATTTTCTCGGTCGGGACAGCGACTACCGCTGGCGCCTCAACGACGAAGTGGACATCCCCGAGGACGCCCACCCCTTGACCAATCCCGGCTTGGAACTCACCGGGCCATGGCATCCGCTGGACATGGCAGTCAAGGCGTTGAATAGCCCGGCTCCCATGAATATGCCGGACTTTGAAGACGCAGCGCCACCTCATTTCCGACCTGACGGTGCGCCCGGGGATCAGCCGCTCGGGATCTTCGCAGCCGTGGAAAACGCCAAACAGATATTCGAAGGTGCCTGGGCCGACCGTGTTTACGAGGTGGTGAAGAAAGGCAAAACGCGCACGTACAAGATCGATGCACCCCCGGACCAGTGGCCGACCCGATTCGCCCGGCCTCCAAGCATTCACGTGCGATATCATCACATAACGGTCGACGGCCAACCGGTGCATGGTATGATTCCCATTACCCTCCTCTGGGCGCTCAATAATTACGAAGCCCTCACACGGATCGGCACTGGCCTCTATTACTACATCCCGAAGATTCAGACGCCTCAGGAAGCTCTCATTGTGGAGAAGCTCCTGACACGGGTGGAAGGTTTGCTCGGTGTTCAGCCCGGCACCATCAAAATCAAAGTCCTTTACGAAGAGGGCAATGCTGGCCGTTTCTTGCCGGTGAACGCCTGGGTCTGGCGACGCAGGCTTCTTGGAACCAACGTCGGACGCTGGGACTACCTCGCCAGCATCATCGAGATGTGGAAGGACGACCAGCAGGGCGTATTTCCGGATCCGCAGACCGTCGGCATGGCCTCCCCGAACATGATTGCCTATCAACGGTATAACGCCTTGATGATGCTCATGGCCGGCATGAAGAATGGTGAGCTCAGCCAGGGGGGGCCCATTGGCGGGATGGCGGCGGTAATGATCTACCAAGCCGCCGATCCCTATGGCCGCTCGCAGTATAATCCGCTGGCCCTGCGGGCAATGGTCATCGACAAGCTACGAGAGCGTCTGCTGGGTCTCATCTTTGTGCCCGAGGAACCGCTGCCCGCAGGCGAACAGCCCACCCTGGAAGAGATCCTGGCCGGTGATGTGAAAGGACGACTCTACGATACCTATCGGCAGAGCTGGGTAGCCAGCCCCGAACCGTCCTACGTTGCCGCGGGCAATGAACCGTTGCAGGCTCCGGTGACGCAGCTCCAGGCGATCCTCGACGCACCGTCAGAGGAGATGGACATCAAAGGTAAATCAGTGCCGACGGCCGCTAGTGGTCTTGTGGACGAAGAGCGGCGACTGCTGCAATCCCGTGATTTATTGAACCCGCAGGGTAAGATCACACCCTGGGTGGTCAGCGAGGACATGTTCAGTGAGCCGGAGAAACTCTTCACCCAAGAACTATGGGACAGAATCTACCGCGTGCCGCAGGGTGAGATCACCATTGAGCACATCCAGCACGCCTTTTACATGGCTGCGAACTACGGCTTCCAGATTCTCAACGGTAACTTTGCTGCCGCCATTGACGACTACGAGCTTTGCCTGCGTTTTATGAACGATCTGGCCACCTACCGAATCGATGTCTCGTGGCTGTGGACCTTGCTCCATCATCAAGCCGTCATCACCAAAGACGGCTACCTCAAGAGGCCTGCGCTGACCGAGGACGGGCTCAATCCGGCTGAGGACGCTTTTGAGGTCAAGGCCGGCACCCCCTTCACCGAAGAGCTGTTCCAAAGGCTGTGGGATTACCACAACGAATGGACGTATGCGCTCTTCGCCGAATTGGACCGCCTCGGCAATCCAGGTCGCTTTGACCGCGCCAAGGCGCCGGTCATCATGGAGATCCTGAAGCGCCAGCTGCTTGCGC
>JASFGC010000110.1:0-10316 GCA_050123975.1 Syntrophobacterales bacterium
CGCTTGCTCCACAGTGTTGAATACTGGAATGCCATCCATTTCCTTGCCACCCTTACCAGGGGTTACCCCAGCAACCACATTGGTCCCGTATTCCACACACTGACGGGTGTGAAACTGCCCCTCTTTGCCAGTGATCCCTTGAACCAGTAAACGCGTGTTTTCATCAACCAAAATGCTCATAGCTCCCTCTTCTCCAAACATTTTATCAGCCGGATTCTGATCTACCGCGTCCGGCCAGATTCATAGTCGAAAAACACGAGACACTGAAGAGAATATTCATATTAGATTTCTTGGTGCCTAGTGTTTAGTTCTTAGTACCTAGTGCGCTTTGCGCTCTGCGCTATGCGCTTTTCGCAATCTCCGCCACCTTGGAGGCAGCGTCCCAGACGTCAGTTGCTACCTTGAGATCCAGGCCGGAGTCATCCAGAATCCTGCGGCCTTCTTCCACGTTGGTACCCTCCATCCGGATCACAACAGGAACACCAATACCCACCTTGTTCGCGGCCTCCACCACGCCCTGGGCTAATATGTCACAGCGAAGGATGCCACCGAAGATGTTGATCAGAACTCCCTTAACGTTTTTATCACTCAATATGATACGAAAGCCGTTTTCCACCATCTCGGCACTGGCCCCGCCGCCCACATCTAGAAAATTAGCAGGCTCAGCCCCGGCCAGCTTGATGATGTCCATGGTGGCCATGGCCAAGCCGGCGCCGTTGACCATATTGCCGATGTTACCATCAAGCTTAATGTAGTTCAGATTGTACTTGGAAGCCTCTACCTCCATGGGATCCTCTTCGTCCAGATCACGGAAGTCCTGAATCTCTTTGTGTCGGTAGAGTGCATTGTCATCCACATTGATCTTGGCATCCAAGGCAATAAGTCGCTTGTCTTTGGTGATGATCAGTGGGTTGATCTCCACCAGGGAGCAATCGTACTTCATAAAAAGATTATAGAGCTTCGTCACCAGAGGAATGAACTGCTTGATTAACTCTGGCTCTAAGTTGAGTCCGAAAGCTAGAGAGCGGGCCTGAAAACCCTGCAATCCATCTCCGGGTTTCACCTGCTGCTTGATAATCTTCTCAGGGGTACTCTCGGCCACCTCTTCGATGTCCATTCCCCCCTCCTCGCTGGCCATAAAAATAATGCTTGCTGTGGCCCTGTCTGGCACCACTCCCAGATAAAGCTCTTTGTCGATCTCGAGCCCTTCCTCCACCAGGACTTTGCGCACCAGTTTTCCCTCGGGACCGGTCTGATGGGTGACGAGAGTCATACCCAAAATCTCCCCAGCAAAGCTTTCCACCTCTTCAATGGACTGAGCCACCTTGACACCACCACCCTTGCCACGGCCTCCGGCATGAATCTGTGCCTTGACCACCACCGGCATGCTGGCCAATTCCTCGGCAATTTCCTTGGCCTGATTCTTATTAAAGGCCACCCTGCCCTGCGGTATGGGAATGTCGAACTTTTTAAATAACTTTTTTGCCTGATACTCGTGAATGTTCATGATTCAAAACTCCAAAGCTAGTTTGTCATTAGTGAGCTTGGTGGTAGGCAATGCCCACCCTACATCTGACCCTTGGAATTCAGGAGCCAGGAGCCAGGAGCTAGAATAAACTCGCGTCGTATTCTGTCTTCTGAATGCTGGGTTCTGAATTCCGAATTCTTTGTTTTTTGCAATTCGCAATTCGCAATTCGCAATTATCTCTATGCTCCATGCTAACAATTCATCTTTATGACAAAAAGAGAAGAGATTATCAAGGATATAGGTGAGAAAAGTTGGCCTGTCAACAAAACAGTCAGTTGACCTGAAACAATTCATTTCCAATTGATTTTTACATGATTATTGGTTAAACTTGGACTCCGTGACGAAATGCACAAGTAGGATAAAGAGATCGCGATAAATTTCACATTTTTCTTGACAACCAACACCCTCCATACTAGAAAATGTAGCTTTAGAGTGCAATGGATAGGCCATGGCCATTTCCCATGGTCATTTCGTACAAGCACCAAATATGACCCTCTTTTCTTGCCAAAGATTTGCCCTTACGTGTCAAACTAGCTCATTGCAGGAGAAAACATGAGTGCCAAGAAGAAAAAAAGCGGAACCATCGGTTCGGTTTTGGTAGTAGGCGGTGGTATCGCCGGGATGCAATCCGCCTTGGATCTGGCAAATTCCGGCTACTACGTTTACCTGCTTGAAAAATCCCCTGCCATCGGTGGAGCCATGGCGCAGCTCGACAAGACCTTTCCCACCAACGAATGTGCCATGTGAATTATCTCCCCTAAACTGGTCGAGGTCGGCCGGCATTTGAACATAGAGTTGATCACTCTCGCGGATTTGGTCAGCGTCAAGGGAAAACCTGGTAAGTTCAAGGTAAAGGTTAATAAGAGAGCCCGTTACATTGATCCGGAGCTCTGTACTGCCTGCGGCATCTGCTACGCCAACTGTCCAGTGACCAATGAGCCATATCCCAAAAAGGTTCAGGACTAGAGGTCTCAGCCGTAATCGAGACGAACGAGGAGGATTGATCCGTGGTTGAAAGCGCAACTTCACAAGAGATTACAGACCTAGTTGAGCAGCCAGAAGTGGATTTTAGGGCCTTAGATGACCTGATCGAAGAGAGGTTTGCCGGGGACCAAGAGAATCTCATCATGGTTTTGCAGGCGATTAACAATGAGTACAATTTTCTTCCCAGGCCTGCTCTAGATTACGTTTCCACAAAGCTCGACGTCCCGTTGAGTCAAATATACGGAATTGCGACTTTTTATAGCATGTTTAGCCTCGAACCGAGGGGCAAGAATATTATCACCATCTGTCTCGGCACAGCCTGTCACGTCCGTGGAGGCGAACGCATTAAAGAAAGACTAGAAAGCCATCTAGGGATAGATGCCGGAGATACTACAGAAGATATGCGTTTTACTTTGGAGACGGTTCGCTGCATTGGCTGCTGTAGCTTGGGGCCTGTTGTTACTATCAATGAAAAAGTATACGCCCGCACTGACTCAGAGAAAACCATTAAGACCTTAGACCAATATGACTAAAGAATCCGGACCCAAAGGACCCGGCTCATGGCGCAAAGCGCCAAGCGCAGAGCGCAGAGCGAAAAACTGTCAATGTCAAAGCCCCCTATATTTTCACGCTATGCGCCATGCGCTATGCTCTATGCGATCTGACCTGGCCCTAAGGACCAGGTTTTCGTTGTTGAATAAAGCTATTGCAAACTGAGAAGGCGTCGAGTCATGAAGATAACAAAGAAAGAGCATTTGCAGAAGATAAGGGCTGAGGTCCATGATTCTCTCTATGTACCTGCGCTGCTTAAGATGAATATTGGCATGGCCACGTGCGGCATAGCTGCAGGGGCCAAGGAGGTATACGACAGGGCCCGCGAGATCTTCAAAAAACAAGATGTATTGGTGGCCAGAACCGGCTGTTTGGGGCTATGCGAGGAAGAGCCGCTGGTGGACATCCAAGCCGCAGGCCAGCCCCGCATTGTTTACCGGCGCGTCACAGCGGACAACATCGAAGAGCTCCTGGAAGCCCATCAGAAAGCTGAGTACTCAGAGAAACATATTCTTGGTCAGATGAGGGATCCGCGCTCCGTCCTTGAAGACGACATCGAGAATCCTTTGAGCGCAGTCTTTTCCACCAACGGAATTCCGACCTTGGAAGAAATACCTTTCTACGACAAACAGCTCAAGATAGCTCTGAGAAATTGCGGCTACATGGATCCGGAAAGCATTGAGGAGTACATAGGCAGAGGTGGCTATTTCTCAGCATTCAATGCTCTTCATGACATGGAACCGGAAGAGATTATTGAGACTATCAAGACTTCGGGATTGAGGGGAAGGGGTGGAGGCGGCTTTCCCACAGGAGTAAAATGGGCAACCTGCCGTAAGGCGCACGGTGAGAATAAATACGTTATCTGCAATGCGGACGAGGGTGACCCTGGCGCTTACATGGACAGGAGTGTCCTGGAAGGCGATCCACACAGTGTGCTGGAGGGCATGATCATCGGGGCCTACGCCATTGGTTCTCATGAAGGCTTTGTCTATGTCCGCAACGAATACCCCTTGGCTGTGGTCAGGCTGGTTGAGGCCATAAAGCAAGCTGAAACTTACGGCCTTTTAGGAAATGACATTTTAGGCAGCGGTTTTAACTTCAACATAAAGATTAGTACAGGAGCAGGTGCTTTTGTCTGCGGTGAGTCCACTGCTTTGATGCGTTCTCTCGAGGGTAAAGTTGGCAGGCCCCGCGCCAAATATATCCATACGGTGGAGAAGGGATACCGCCAGAGTCCTTCTACGCTCAATAACGTGGAGACCTGGGCCAACGTGCCGGCAATCATGGGGAAGGGAGCCGAGTGGTACGCTTCTTTGGGCACCGAAAAGAGTAAGGGCACAAAGGTCTTCTCCCTGGTGGGCAAGGTGAAGAATACCGGTTTAGTGGAAGTGCCCATGGGTACCTCTCTCAGAACAATAATCTACGATGTGGGGGGAGGAATTCTCAGGAAAAAGAAGTTCAAGGCCGTGCAAACCGGAGGCCCCTCAGGTGGGTGCGTTCCCGAGGCATTGCTGGATCTGCCGGTGGACTATGAAAAACTCACTCAGGCTGGGTCCATGATGGGCTCTGGCGGCATGATTGTCATGGACCAGGACACCTGCATGGTGGACGTGGCCAGGTACTTCCTTGAATTTCTCCAGGAGGAGTCCTGTGGCCAGTGCGTGCCCTGCCGAGAGGGCATCATGAGACTTCTGCAGATATTAACCGACATCTGCGCTGGCAAGGGCAAAGAAGGTGACATCGAGCTGTTGGAAGATCTGTCTGACACGGTGGTAAAACTGTCCCTGTGCGCCCTGGGAGGAACCGCCCCGAATCCAGTTCTCACCACCCTGGCCTACTTTCGCAACGAATATGAAACGCACATTTACGATAAGAAGTGCCCCGGCGGAGTCTGCAAGGAGCTTTTCTACTACGAGATAGATGAAGAAAACTGCAACGGCTGCCACGTCTGTTTCAGGAGATGCCCAGAGCAAGCTATCTCGGGCGAGAAAAAGGAACTGCACACCATTGACCAGGAAAAGTGCATCAAATGCTCCATCTGTTATGAAGCATGCAAATTCGACGCGATAAACATTAAGTGACAAACCTATCTAAGGAAGGACACATGATAACCTTCACACTCAACGGCAAAGAAGTCCAGGCTGAAGAAGGGGCAACAATTCTTCAGGTTGCAGAGCAAAACAACATCCACATACCCACTCTTTGTAACCACAAAGCCCTTGAGCCGGCCGGTTTGTGCCGTATATGCACTGTGCGTGTTTCTGAAGGAAAATGGTCGAGATTTGTCACCGCCTGCAACTATCCGGTGTGGCGGGGCATGGAGGTCGAAACCGACAGCGAGGAGGTCATCCATCACAGGAAAATTATCGTTGAGCTCCTCTTGGCTCGCTGCCCCAACAACGACTTCGTCAAGGATCTGGCGGCCCAGTACGGTATCGATAAACCCAGATTCGAGCTGGACGACGACGATTGCATTCTGTGCGGACTGTGCACCCGCATGTGCGAAAGGATAGGTGCTCGGGCAATTGACTTTTCCGGCCGCGGCACGGAAATGGAGGTGGCAACCCCCTTCGACACCTACTCGGAAGCATGTGTGGCTTGCGGGGCCTGCGACTTCATATGCCCCACCGGCCACATCAAGCTCTCTGAAATCACCGATAAAGAGATACACCCAATATTGTCGGAATATGATGAGGGCCTGAAGGGGCGAAAGCCTGTTTATGTCCCCTATGCGCAGGCAGTACCCAACATCCCTGCCATCGATAGATCCAAATGCGCCCATTTTCTTACTGGTGATTGTAAAATCTGCGCCGACTTCTGCCCCACTGGCGCCATTGACCATACCCAAGTTGATGAAGAGGTGGAACTCGAGGTGGGCTCCATCATCTTGGCTACCGGCTCCATACCCTTTGATCCTTCCATGCACGATGAATATGCCTATGCCAAACATCCCAATGTGGTGACCTCCATGGAGTTTGAGCGCATTCTTTCATCCTCTGGACCATGGCAAGGTCACCTCATTCGCCCTTCGGATCATAAAGAACCAGAGAAAATAGCCTGGCTCCAATGTGTAGGCTCTCGAGATATTAACCACTGTGATAACGGCTATTGTTCCGCTGTCTGCTGCATGTACGCCATTAAGGAGGCGGTCATTGCCAAAGAACATGCCAAAAATGGCCTGGATGCTGCCATCTTCTACATGGACATGCGGACCTTTGGCAAGGAATTCGAGCAGTACTACGCCCGAGCTGGCGAGAGCGGAGTTCGTTTCGTGCGCTCCCGTATCCACAGCGTGGATCCTGTGCCGCAAACCGACAATTTGTCTCTGTCCTATGTGAGCGAAACAGGCGAGATGGTCAATGAAGAATTCGATATGGTGGTGCTATCCGTAGGTCTGGAAGTTCCCCAAGAGACCTTGGAGCTGGCGGAAAAAGTGGGATTGGATCTCAATCATTATCGCTTTGCTTCAACCAGCAGTTTCAACCCAGTGGAAACATCCAAGCCCGGCGTCTATGCCTGTGGTGTTTTGCAGGGTCCCAAGGACATCCCCATAGCAGTCATGGAAGCGTCGGCTGCAGCCGGTGCTGCAGCAAGCCGACTCGCTGATTCACGCTACACCCTGATGAAAGAGCAGACATTCCCTGAGGAGCGTGATGTCAGTGCTGAAGAGCCTCGTATCGGTGTCTTCGTCTGCCACTGCGGTACAAACATAGGCGGCGTGGTACGAGTTCCTGAAGTGGCCGAATACGCCAAGACTCTTCCCAACGTGACCTATGTGCAGGAAAATCTTTTCTCTTGCTCAACAGACGCCCAGGCTCAACTGGTGGATATCATCAAACAGCAAAATCTCAACCGGGTGGTGATTTCCGCCTGCTCACCACGTACCCATGAACCCCTCTTTCAGGAAACCCTGCGCAATAGCAGCCTCAACAAGTATCTCTTTGAGCAGGCCAATATCAGGGATCAATGTTCCTGGGTGCATTCCGGCGACCCAGATGCTGCCACCAACAAAGCCAAGGATCTGGTTCGGATGGCAGTTGCCCGGGCAGCACTGATCGAACCCTTGCCTCTGCCCTCGGTAACGGTGAATCCGGTGGCTCTGGTGATTGGCGGTGGGGTAGCAGGGATGACCTGTGCTCGTACTCTGGCCCAGCAGGGATTCAAGGCACACATCGTGGAGATGAGCGACGGCTTGGGAGGACAAGCTTCACACCTGAAGAAAACCTGGAAAGGTGAGAATATCCCGAAATTTCTCAAGAACCTCATCAAAGAAGTGAGCGGCGATAAAAACATTGAAGTTCACCTGAATAGTCAAGTCAAAGAGACCTCCGGCTTCCTTGGCAACTTTAAAACAACTATCAGCAGCAACGGCGACGAGAGCACCAGCAAAATCGAACACGGTGTTACTATCCTCGCCACTGGAGCGCACCCCGTCGATCCCGACGAGTACCTATACGGCAAGAGTGATCGGGTTTTCCGCTGGCACGAACTGGACGAGGCCTGGGACACCGATCTAATTAAAAAAGCGAGCAGCGCCATTTTTATTCAATGTGTGGGCTCACGAGAGCCTGAGAGGCCGCACTGCAGTAAGATCTGTTGTACATTCTCAGTGCAAAAGGCGTTGGAATTGAAGGAACGCAATCCCGAGATGAACATCTATATCATCTATCGGGATATCCGCACCTACGGCGAGAAAGAAGATCTCTACAAAGAAGCCAGAGAAAAGGGTGTGATTTTCATCCGCTATGACCTGGAGAACAAACCGGTGGTAGCGGAAACAGATGATGGCAGCCTCCAGGTCACAGTGGTGGATCACGTTTTGCAGCGGCCCATCACCCTGACGCCTGATTTTATTACCTTGGCCAGTGCCATTGAGACCCGAGGCCTGGAAAAACTGGCGCAAATGTTAAAGGTACCAGTGAGCCAGGACGGCTTCTTCTTGGAAGTCCACATGAAGCTGAGGCCAGTGGATTTTGCCAACGATGGTGTTTTCGTATGCGGCCTGGCCCATTATCCCAAACCAATAGACGAAAGCATCACCCAGGCCCAGGCAGCAGCCGCTCGCGCCGCCACTGTTTTGGCCAAAAAGAGAATCGAGGTGGAGGGCGTGGTTTCCACTGTGGATGAGAGCCTCTGCCGGGGTTGTGGTGAATGCGTCGATGCGTGCCCGTACGGAGCTCCTGAACTGGTGGAGGTAAGTGAAGGAGTCCAAGTATCTCAAATTCAAGAAGCACTGTGCAAAGGGTGTGGCGCCTGTGCCGTGGCTTGTCCCACGGGCGCAGCTGCCATCCGCCATTTCACCGATGATGAAGTGCTCACCATGGTAGAGGCTGCGCTGTGCGAATAACGCAGAGCGCATAGCGGTAAGCGCATAGCGTTTTCGGATCATTAAGTAATTTTTGCCATGCTGTAATTCATAGTCATTCATTATAACGACTTAATGACTCAATGACAGCGAAGCTAAATGACGCGAAGCAAATGACTCCAGAGCCCTGTTCGCTTGACGGTAATTGTGGTGAACCAATAAAGCCGATACAAAGGAAAGATACCAATGGCTGCTGAGTTTGAACCCAAAATCATTGCTTTCTGTTGTAACTGGTGCGCCTATGCCGGCGCCGATCTCGCCGGTGTCAGTAGGATGCAGTATCCGCCCAATATCCGGGTGATTCGGGTAATGTGTTCGAGCCGGATCTCCCCGGACTTCGTCCTCAAGGCCCTTCAGAAGGGGGCCGACGGGGTTCTGGTGAGCGGCTGACACATCGGAGACTGCCATTACCTGGACGGTAATGAAAAAGCCAAACGGATCATGGATATGACCCGTGAACTGCTGGATCTCATGGGTATTGACAACCAGCGCCTGGCCCTGGAATGGGTTTCATCTGCAGAGGCTGCCCGCTTTACTGAAATCGTTACTTCTTTTACCCAGAAAATAAAAGACCTGGGGAAAAATCCCCTGGGAGAAGCCGCATGAACATTGAAGACGCTGCCCAAACTACTCAAACGTACTATTGTCTGGACTGCGGTGTATGCACGGGAAGTTGTCCGGTTTCGAGGGTGTCGCCAAGCTTCTCGCCGCGAATCATTGTGGAAAAGGCCCTTCTCGGATTGGGCGACGAATTGCTAAAAGACCGCGATCTCTGGTCCTGCCTCACCTGTAGCCGCTGTTTCGAGCGCTGTCCCTCCAGTATTGATTTCCCGGAATTTGTGCGGCTCCTTCGGCAAGAGGCCATGAAACTCGGGACCCAACCAGCCTATTCCCATCACGGTATGCTCCAGACCATCATGGAGCTCCAGACCCAAGGCATTAACCAGAAGAAAACCGATTGGGCCAGGGAAGCAGGCAAGGTTGCCGAAAAGGGGGATACCTTTTTCTTTGTGGGTTGCATGCCCTATTTTCAGGTTATTTTTCGCTACCTTGATGTTGACAGCCTTTCGGTCAGCAAAAACATTATTAAAATTCTGAATGGTGCGGGAATTGAACCGGTGGTCAGCGACGATGAACACTGCTGCGGTCACGACATGCTCTGGAATGGTCAGGTGGAAACCTTTGAAAAACTGGCCTCCCACAATCTTGAAGTCATCCGCGCTTCCGGCGCCAAGCGGGTAGTCTTCAACTGCCCTGAGGGGTTCTATACCTTCAAGCGGCACTACACCGAGCATTTTGGAGATCTCGGTTTTGAGGTCATCCACTTTTATGATCTTGTGGCCCAGATGTTCGAGGAAGGTTCTATCAGCGTGGAAAATGGTGTGGGCCCTATCACCTATCACGATCCTTGCAGGCTGGGCCGCATGGCCAAAGTCTACGACGGTCCCCGCGACATTTTGACAAAACTGGCCGGGGACAACTTTGTGGAGATGGAGAGAAACCGGGAGAACGCGGTCTGTTGCGGCACCAGTGGCTGGGCAAACTGCTCAACCGGATCCAAGCAGATCCAGGTAGAGCGACTGAAGGAGGCCGAGGCCACCGGAGCCAAGACCCTGATCACCGCCTGTCAGAAGTGTCAGATCCACCTGACCTGCGCTCTGAGCAATCTTGAGATGGGTCTCGAACTCAAAGATCTGACCTCGCTACTGGCAGAGGCAATCAAATAAAAGATTTCGGATTGCGAAACTGGGAACCCGCCCGCAGGGTGGGTGTCCGAAGGACAAATGCGGATTTGGCTGAATTCTCTTAATTTTTGGCATTTTAGGCACTTTAGACACTTTAGACATTTTTTGCGAGGTGAACTGTGAATAACGATGTCTTGGTACT
>JASFGC010000111.1:0-10239 GCA_050123975.1 Syntrophobacterales bacterium
CACATCTCCAGAGATAATGACCGTTTCCAGTGGCTGGTAGTGACAGTCATAGCTGCAATTCCTTGGCTCGACTTGCTTCGAAAGAGATCGTCAACCTTGTCCAGGATCTGTCTGGGGGTAAGGGGTTGCTCCTGGGCTCGAACCGGAGAATGATGCAGGAGCAAGACCAGGAACAGAACGGCTAGGTATGGTGTTTTCATGTATCTCCTGGAGAAAATTCTCATTTGTTTGCTCCACTAGTGATGTTCCTCGCGTAACCAAAGACCAGTTGAGAAACTAGGCATTTACATCAAATTCACACATTCCGTAAAACGTTTATTCATTGTGCCCGGCATACTGTGAATACAAGACTTCGATATTCGCTTTCATTTACTAACCACAGAGACACGGAGAGCACAGAGGGAATTATATTCTTGCCCGATCGGGAGACGACGATCGGGCAAGAGATCGCAGCCCTGCGGGCACGATCTAGTAACCGTGTGTTTTAATGTCGACGGTTGGATCCGGGCTAAAGAGCTTTCGCCGAAGGCGGAGGCTCTTTTCCCTGGCCGTCGTCTCCCGGCCAGGGAAAAAACAACATCCTCTGTGTACTCTGTGCCTCTGTGGTAAATCTTCAGTCAGGCTCCTATATATCCCGCACTAAAGCTCACTGGGCTGTGCGGTCAAACCATTGATTACTACGGTCATAAATCCCCTGGCAGCGGTCAGAGGATTGAAATCATCGTCGAACCACGCCTGCAAAAGTAAGGCGTCCCAGGTCCCAACCAGCGCTGCGGCCACTGACTCAATGTCAACCTGCGGCTGAAACTCGCCACGCTCTATGCCGTCACGGATCAGGGTCGAGACAATCTTACGAAAATCAGCATATCCTTGCCTGAATGCTCGTTTAAACCTTTGCCGCATCTGCGACGAGGCCGAAGCTGACCAGAACTCCATAACCAAAGCAAACATGTCTCTCATTTCAGCCCAGGAGTTCATGAGTGAATCACTCAGGGCCTGCAGACGGTTCGAGGCGGACCCTCCAAGAGCAGCGATACTAACCTGGGCCTTGGCCTCAGTCTCTTTGACAAACCACTCAAACACGGTGAAGAAAAGGTCCTCTTTGCTGTCGAAGTATTCGTATAAAGTACCCTTGCCAATTCCGGCCTCAATGGCGATTTCTGCCATTAAGGTGCCAGCAAAACCTCGTCGAGCAAACACCTTGGCAGCGGCTTCGATGATTCGGGCTCTCTTTTCTTTTTTTCGAGATAACTGTATCATTGACTGTGGCCTCCACTTGACCGACTGGTCAGTCAGCTACTATCATAAAATAAATTATATAATTAGTCAAACATATAAATATTGACTGACCGGTCGGTTCGATTATTGAAGCTCCCTGCAGTCCGCCTGCGGCGGACAGGGAATCTTCGAAATGTAAGGAAGTGATTCCATTTTATTGTAGTTCGCTCGCTAACCCCGTCCGCCTCCGGCGGACTACGGGGAATGCGCTCGCTGTAGCATTTTCATTTCGCATTTTTCATCTCACAATTCTCATTGCACATTGAACCTCAATGAAAGTCAGCGCTCGTAGTCTTCCTAGATGTATCCTAATGAGAAGATGCCAGATGCGAAATGATATATGCGCATTGTCCAGGCTCAAGGTTGATTTTTGTGTTGATGACGTTTATAGTGCCAATAACCTTCCGTTCGAAATTCCGCGCGGTGCGGTTGTTTTGAACGGGTTCTTTTTTAAGGAGAAGATACTGATGAAGATTCAAGACAACGCCTACGTGGGCATTGAGTACACCCTCTCCCTCGACTCTGATGAAGTGATCGACCGCTCCGATCCCAACACGCCTTTTGGTTTTATATTTGGCGCCAGTCAGGTCATAGTGGGACTGCAAAAGCAACTCGAGGGGATGGAGCAAGGCCAGAGTGCCACGTTCACTGTTGAGCCTGAGGAGGGTTATGGCCAACCCATCCTAGAGCTCTTCCGTGAAATTCCGCGTGAACAGTTTCCTGCTGACATGGAGATCGAACCCAACATGGTGTTCGAGGCGAGCGGACCACAAGGCCCGGTAAGATTGCGGGTGGAGTCCGTGAACGACGAGGTGGTAGTCGCCGACATGAACCACCCGCTGGCCGGTGAACGTCTGCATTTTGATGTCAAGGTGGTCGAGGTTCGAGAGGCCCGAGAAGAGGAGTTGGAGGCGGCGAAAGAACACGGAGGGTGCGCCCCCGAAAGCTGTGCCTGTTGCGCAACCACGTGTGACTAATCTAAGCCCAAGCACAAGATCGCCCTAGATTCAGAGTAGATCAATCCCCACCTCTAGGATTTTGGAAACGAGCGAATGAAAGCCCTTCTGAGATGAAGGGCTTTTTTGTTTTGTCTTGACCATGGCAACTCCATTGGGCTTAATAAAGAAAATACCGAGACTGACAGTCTTAAGATTATAAACCTATTGTCGGAGAAACTTCATGGAGGCTCTGACGAACGAGGTCTTACGATTTATCTCGGATACCGGATTCGAGGACTTGCCCGACAATGTAATCCATCAGGCCAAGCGGTGCCTTCTGGACACCCTGGGTTCTCTTTTGGCGGGCAGTGACACACCAGTGGTCTCTATTATGAGCTCCTTCGCCACCAAGCACTTCAGGGGAACTGAAGCCACTATCCTGGTAAGCGGGGAGCGGGTCTCACTGGTCGGCGCTGCCCTGGCCAACGGCTATGCCTGCAACGCCCTGGACATTGATGATGGCTACAGGATGGTAAAGGGCCATCCGGGTGCTTGTGTGCTCCCAGTGCTTTTGGCGGCAAGCGAATCCGCCATTGATTTGAGCGGTGAAGACTTCCTAACCGCACTTGTCATAGGATACGAAGTGGCTATACGAGCCGGTCTGATCCGGCACGCTTTGTACCAGACATACCACTCGTCAGGAAGCTGGGGCGCTGTCGGTGGTGCTGCTGCGGCCGGGAGAGTGTTGGGCTTGGATAAAAACAGACTTCGCGCTGCTTTGGGGGTAACCGAGTATCACGCCCCCATTTCCCCTATGATGAAGGGTATTGAGAAGCCTTCTATGGTCAAGGACAGTATCGGTTGGGGGACCATGGTGGCCATGGCATCGGTACTTATGGCGCAGGAAGGATTCACCGGCATAGAGCCCTTATTCAGTGAATCGCCGGACAAAGAGTGGATCGAAGGGCTGGGCAAGGAATATTTGGTGCTGAACTTGTATTTCAAACCTTACGCCGTTTGCCGCTGGTCCCAGCCGGCAGTGGTTGGGGTACTCAGGGTGGTGAAGCAGAATGATTTGAGTCCAAAGAACATATCCCACATTCGGATCCGGACCTTTGAGGCTGCCGCCGCCTTGAGCTGCGATCATCCCAAGAGCACCGAAGAGGCCCAGTACAATTTGGCCTATCCATTGGCCGCTGCCTTAATCGACGGCCAGGTAGGACCCCGACAGGTTCTGCCTCCTCGCATCTTCGACGATACCCTTTTGGAACTGGCCGACAGGGTGGAGGTAGAGGTAGCCTCGGAATTTGAAGAAGTCTTTCCCCAAAGAACCTACGCTGAGGTGGTGGTACATACCAATGACGGTCGCGAATTGTCATCTGGTCGGGTGGAGCCAATGTGGGAACCCCCGAATAGTCTTCCTGCAGATGCTGAGTTGGATGAGAAGTTTGTTGAAATAGTAGAACCTGTTCTTGGTTCTCAGAAGGTGCAAGAGATTAGCAGAATGATATGGGATTTCGAAAAAATGGTTGAGATAAAATCTCTCATCAATGCCTGCATCAGGGGCCAGTCTCCGAAAAAATAACTCACCAGATCAATAACCCTCTGTCCTTCCCATTCAGATGCCAAGGGAATAAAGGTTTTTATTGTTTGAAATTGTTGGTGTAAGTCTCACCCTTGACACACGAGAGGGTAACGGGCTAGTTTGAATAGAAAGGCGTGATCTACAGAGCATTTCTTGTCCGTCCTATTGAAGTTCAGCCGGTTGTTCAGCAACAAAGCAACTGCAATTGAAGCTCCCTGCAGCAAGCTGCAGGGAATCTTCGAAATGTAAGGAAGTGTTGCCATTTTATTGTAGTTCGCTCGCTAACCCCGCAGCAAGCTACGGGGAATGCGCTCGCTGGAGCATTTTCAATCTGTTCTTAAAATGACTCTGGGATAAATTCAGGTCTATCTCACCAAAAAGAAATGATCAAAATTAGTGTATTGACGGGAAAAAGAAAATTCTAGTAAAAACAAATCTTTATGTGTGATTTGTCAGAGGTTAGATAATGGAAATAGCAATATGTCCGAGTTGTAGAAAAGAAATTTCCGAAGATTCCAAATTTTGTGACCATTGCGCAAGTCCTGTGGTCTCTGTGATTCATAAAACCATTTTTAGCTGGCGATGGTCTGACAAGATTTTTCTTTTCGCGGTTCTTCTCGTATTCATAGCCTTTTTTCAACCGTGGTTTCCCGGCAGTATTCTCTATCAGGACACCCCCATTTCCGCCTATCAGATGCTACTCAATGTGGGTGATCTGGAAGTTGATTTCTTGCAGAGTTACAATATCTTGCGGATGGTTCTAATTGTGCCCATCTTTGCTCTATTGATCTATTTTCTCACATACTTTCGCAGAAATATGCAGAGGTCGGTGTTTCTACCGCTCTTTTTGTTCATCATAGTGAGTGTTGCGATTATCCCCTTCCTTTTCGAAACGGTGGGTACGCTCTTTGGAATCATCCTTACTCTCATTCTTCTTCTGGGAATATTCTTTTATTTTCGCAGTGCCTTTCGTCGGGGTCGTCTTGGTTTTGTCAGTTATTGTCTGCTTTTGCTTTTCATGTGCCTGTCCGTATTTATCTACCAACTGGATCTCACCCAGTTATTCTATCTTCAACTTGAGAATCATCATTTTTCAGAAACATACGGATTCTGGATAACGTGGGTCATATTCGCCTTAGCGATTTTATCGCTTGCATTCAACTTCATGAAAACAGTTGAAGATTTTTGGTTAATGGTTTTTGGGGTGATACTGTCAATCGTTGGCTATAATACGTTTATAGATCCTTTATTCCTCTCGGGTCCCTTCGCTTTTTTTGCTGACAATTTCAGATTGACCGGTATTCATACCTTGACCCACATCAAGGTTGTTTCACTTGCCCTGATCATCGCTATCGCCACCGGGGTGCCTATCGGTGTCTATATCAGCCGTCATCCGACTGCCGCAGGCATCGTCTTGTACCTGTCAAGCATTATGATCACCATTCCGAGTATTGCCCTTTTCGGGTTTATGATGCCCATTCTCTCTTCCATCGATAAAGCATGGGACGCTGTCAGCGGTATTGGCATTGGGACAGTGCCGGCCGTTATCGCCCTGGCGCTCTACTCCCAATTGCCCATCATTCGCAACACCTATATTGCCATTAAAAATGTCGATCCTGCCACTATTGAGGCAGGCCGCGGCATGGGGATGACCCATTTCCAATTGCTCCTGCAACTACAGCTTCCCCTTGCTGCTCCGGTGATCATGGCAGGGGTTCGGACTGCCGTTGTCATGAGCATTGCTATTGCGGCAATTGCGGCCTATATCGGCGCCGGTGGGCTGGGGCTGTTTGTCAGTGAGGGACTGCAAATGGCCACCAACGACTCGGTTATCCTGGGTGCCGTGGCCATGGGTCTGCTGGCCATTGCTGCAGACATCGTTTTCGAGAAAGTCGAAGATTGGATAACCCCGACCGGCCTTAAGGTTGCAAGGTAATAGCGTTGTGCGCCACAGAATGGCGAGGAGTACATAATGAACATTATGCTGAAGTTGGAAAATGTGACGAAGATCTATCCGGGTGCCGAACACATCAAGGCAGTGGATGAGCTTTCATTTGACTTGCCAGAGGGTGAAATTTGCACGGTGGTGGGACCATCCGGCTGTGGCAAGACCACGGCCATGAAAATGATCAATCGGTTGATTCCCATGACCAGTGGCAAAATCTATGTTGACGGGCAGAATATCAACCGGCTCAATACCATAGAATTGCGCCGGAATATCGGTTATGTGATTCAGAATATTGGTTTGTTTCCAAACATGACCATCGCCGAGAACATTGGTGTGGTCCCCAAGATGAAGGGTTGGGATAAAGACCGCATAACCGAGAGAGCTGAAAGCTTGCTGGAATTGGTCAACCTTCCGCCAGAGGAATTCATGGATCGCTATCCCAGGGAACTCTCCGGCGGCCAACAACAGCGCATCGGAGTTGCCCGGGCCATGGCCACAGACCCGCCCATCATGTTGATGGACGAGCCCTTCGGCGCCATTGATCCCATTAACAGGGAACATCTACAGAACGAGTTCTTAAGAATTCAGGAGAAAGTCAAGAAAACAATTGTATTTGTCACCCACGATATTGACGAGGCCATCAAGATGGGCGATAAGATTTGCCTTCTCAAAGCGGGAAAACTGGTTCAGTTTGCCGGCCCTGAGACCATGCTCACTGAGCCCGCCAATGACTTTGTCAGCGACTTTCTCGGGGGCGATCGAACCCTGAAAAGACTTAACCTTCTAAAACTCAAGGCCGCAATGAGGCCCGATCCTCCAGTGATCATGGAGGAAGAATCACCTGAGAAGGCCAAGGCAATGCTCACCGATCTCAAGGCGGATACTCTCATCGTGGTGGATGGGGAAAAACGGTTGCTCGGTTATGTGAACCATGAAGCACTGCAGAAGCAGGCGGACGAGGTAAGCAAAGTAACGAGATACACAGATTCCTTTATGCCGGCCTCTTCCAGCCTCAAGGACGGACTCTCCGAGATATTCACCCATGATCTGGGCTATCTCATCGTGGTGGATGAAGAGAAAAGGGTCCTTGGGGTTTTGTACACAGAGGATATTCGAGAAATTTTGAGGAGATAAGATCATGGAAGCCAGGGCATTCTCACCAGTCCTTAAGAAACTCATTCCTGTGTTGTTGACAATCATTATTGTCGCTTGGCTCTACAAGTATTACGGTGCCTGGGCATATACAATCAAGAACCTGGCTGAGTTCTTTCGGCTGACTTTTGAGCACCTTGTCTTGGTCCTTGTGAGTATGGCAGCAGCTATAACTGTAGGTGTGAGCCTTGGTACTCTCATGACCAGGAAAGGGTTTGATCACCTGGGTCCGGCCATCATGGGGGTGGTGAATGTCTGGCAAAGTGTTCCCTCTCTTGGGGTGATTGCCCTGGCCTACGGGTTCTTGCCCCTGCTCGGTCTTTCCGGAATCGGTGTGGTGCCGGCCCTGATTGCCCTCTTTTTTCATGCGGTGGCGCCCATTGTCAGAAATACCTACGCCGGCATCCAGGCCGTAAGTAAAGATGTGATCGAGGCGGCCACCGGTATGGGTATGAACCCAAGACAGATTCTGTTCAGAATTGAACTTCCCAATGCCCTTCCAGTGATCATGGGGGGGATTCGGACATCCACTGCTATTATCGTTGGCACTGCCCCTTTGGCTTTTCTTATCGGTGGAGGAGGTCTTGGTTTTTGGATTTTCACCGGTATTGCCCTGATGGATATGGGCATTATGATGGCAGGGGCTGTTCCTGTAGCGCTGATCGCCATGTTAGCGGATGCTGTACTGGCGAGAGCGGAGAAAATCGTTGTCAGTAAAGGTATTCAGGCTGAAGAATACCAGGTGGCGATGTAAGATTGAGTACATTCATAACATAAGGGAGGAATTATGATGAGAAAACTGCTCTTTTCATTGGTTATTCTGTGTTTTATGGTTGTTCCTTTAAAGGCCTTCACCGCCGGCCCGGTCAATGTCGCCTCCAAAGGTTTCACCGAACAGGTCATTCTCGGAAAAATCATGGTTCAACTTCTGCAAGACAGGGGAATACCGGTGAAGGACCGCACCTCTTTGGGAGGAACCAATGTCAACCGTGAAGCCTTGGAACAGGGCCAGATTGATGTCTACATGGAATATACCGGGACCGCTTGGTTCAATTTTTTCAAGAAAAAGGAAACAGTACGTGATTCCATGGGGCTTTACGAAAAAGTCAAAGCCATCGACGCCAAGAACGGTCTCGTATGGCTGGCGCCGGCAAAATTCAATAACACTTACGCCATTGTCATGCAGGCAAAACAGGCAGACGAGCTAGGAATCAACTCCCTTTCCGATTGGGCAGCCTGGATAAAAAAGAACCCGGGCAAGATGACGGTGGCAACGAACGCCGAATTCTACTCGAGAGCCGATGGTTTCAAAGGCATGATGGAATTTTACGGCCTTACCTTTGGCAAAGACATACCGGATGCAAATGTCAAGAAAATGGAAACGCCTCTGTGCAAGAAGGCTGTGCGCGACAAGCAGGCCATGTGCGGTATGGCTTTCGCGACGGACGGGGAGATCAACGCCTATAATCAGAAGGTCTTGGTGGATGATAAAGGCTTTTTCCCCATCTACAATCCCGCTCCGGTTATTCGGAAGTCGGTTCTCGATGAGTATCCGGAAGTCAAGTACATTCTGGACGAGATCGGACCGTCCCTGGATACCGGTACCATGACGCGGCTGAATTACAGGGTGAACGTCAATGGAGAGAAGCCGGCATCAGTTGCCAAGAGTTGGCTGAGAGGCGTGGGCCTTGTGGTGAAGAAGAGGAAATAGATAGACATTCCTGACCACCACCCCCTCCCTTACCTCCTCCGTCAAGGGGGAGGGAAGTTTTTAAAAACGCTAATAAATTCCCCCCTCCCCTGGCGGGAGGGGGTTAGGGGGAGGGGGAATATGATCACTCAATTTAATCAACGGTATCGAACCAGGCCAAATATCCTTCTGAACATCCCTATGATTTTCCAGAAAGGTCGAGTGTATTTCCGGGAAAAAGCCTCTACTGCACTTTCATCGTCCAATTCCCGCTTATACTGCTCGCTGAGTTTACCTCTGTTCTTGATAACCCATATATAAAAATCCGTCTCTTTCCTGTGAGGAAACTCCTTCATAATGCGGTTCTTTCGAATGGCCTCTGCCAGAGGCGTATAGACTTTGTCATACCAGGAGCAAGCGGCGTCAGAAAGGGCCACCTCTCCTCCCTCGAGATCTTCTAGATAATATTTGTGTGCCTGGATGTGTTCCATGAGGACGGGATATCCTCCCAACAGAGTCAACTGCAGCCCAGGGTTCGGACGATTCTTTCTCAGTTCTGTGTCTTTGAGAAACTGAAGGTATGTTTCCTGGATGGCTAACTTCTCCAGGTCGGTTTCCTTATCCAGGGGGACGTCGCACTCGTAGTCATAGACTATGGCTTCTATGTGTTTCACTCCTTTGGTCCGAGCCACTGATATTCTGTGGTGGCCGTCCTTGACAAAGTAAGCATCACCGACCTTGTATAACTCCACCGGGGGAAGACTCTGCTTAGAGCGATGGGCCTGGTCCACCTTTTTCCAACGATCCCGCAGATCGTCCTCCAGGGGAAGGAAATGCCTGGTAAAACTTCGATACCTCCCCTCACTTCCCACAATGCTGTCAATTGGAACAGTCTGTATGCCCAAGTCTTTGGTGAAACAGACCTCCAGTTTGTTCTTGACCTCGTCGAACGGGAGGAGCCGGGTGGACTTTCGCCTGATAAATCCCTTTATCTCATCCCAGAAGGCCTTCTGTCTCGCCAGACTGAAATTATTATCAGCTTGGTGTGCCTTCTGAGCGCGTCTGGTGGTTTTGTCATCGAACAGAGCCATGGTGTATATCCAAAATTCGAAAATTATTCGTGTTTATGATCTTCGTGGAGGAATAGTGACTCGTGAGCGTTCCATTTTCTGCAACTGGTGCAGTATGACCATGAATGAGATAGGCTGGCCTGTATTTTTTCATAAACTTCAGAAATTCTTTAAATCCCCGGTGGGCTAGAGTCTTGTCATCGTGGATACTAAATGGAGGTGCGTGGGTTATCAATATGTCCAGATAGCGTTTATATTTGATCTTATTCAGTGCCATTCGGGGAATCATTTTGCGAGCCTTACGCTGCATTTGCCTTTCGGTGTAAAGGTACTTTCCCTTCCGGTAATGAAATGCCCCTCCTAGGCCGCCAAAGAGCCATCCTTCGAAAGTTATTACCCTTTCATCAATATTTATGCACCCTGAAGCAAAGGGTTTTTTCTTTGAATGTAATTCTTCATCATGATTCCCCGGTACATAATAGAGGGGCACGTTCAGGCTATTCAATAGATATTCCAGATAATACGAAGGCAGGTCTCCACAAGCAAGGATCAAGCGGACTCCGTCGCATTTCTCTAAA
>JASFGC010000112.1:0-10210 GCA_050123975.1 Syntrophobacterales bacterium
AGATAATCTTTTGCGCCACTTTCTCATCAATGAGACCCCCGTGAGTGTAAACCAGGAATGACATATCATTGTGCTTTTCAAAGACATCGAAGATGTGCTTCAGAAAGAAGGGCTCACCACCAGAAACGGTGATGAAATAGATGCCCATCTCTTTCGCCTCTTTGAGGATTCGGTCCAAGGTCTGGAAACTCAATTCCTCAGTCTGTTGGTAACTTCCAGCATAACAGCCGAAACAATTGAGGTTGCAACGCATGGTCGGGCTGATAACCAGGAATCCTGGTGGATAATATCCTCCAGGTTGTTCTGCAAAGGCTTTCCGTTTATTGGTTCCTACCAAGAGCTGGTTGATCACGTAGCTCTGGATGATGGTCCTGCGGTGGTGAGGATTGAGAGTGCGAAGGATTTTCTTGGTAATTTCCAGAGTGGGGTGTCCCTGGTCAAAGAGGTCACGGATCCAGCGAATCCGGCGAACGTAGTAATCCCTCTTGCCAAGCTTCTCGGCAAATTTCGCTATGGTTCGATAGGTGAGCTTGAATAGTTTATCGTTGGTGACATGGGCCAGAGAAGCCAGTAACATGTTAATGGCGTAAACTTCCAGCCGATGGCTGTTTGTCTTCAAGGTTTCCCTCCAAAACTGCAGAACTTCACTGTCGGATTCTCAGTCAGATTTCATTAGCCCGGATATTTCATGAATCACTTGCTGCGACCACGGATCTGGCCGTCCTTCCGGGCGTCCTCAGGTGTCGGCCCCTGCGACGTACCGATGAGGTACGGAAACCAACACCCTGCGGTTGCCCGGTGGCACACACATCTTCGTGATCTCGCGACAGCGATTCATGAAATATCCGGGCTAATACTGAGGGCAACGAGAGTTTAGCACTGAAATTCGTTCTTGCCAAGCGGGACCCGAATTCCCTGTGTGGAAGTGTTTCACTGCGCCGGGAATCCACTACTGCCGGAGATCCCACCGACAACCATCGGGTGTCCATCCGTTATAAAGAGACCCTGTAGAGAAAATCTTTTTTTCAATTCAGGCGATCAGTTGCCAAAACCGCAGGAGGCCATCCCCCACACCCACAAACATGAGGCTGCCCAATATACTTCCGCTCACCAACAGGGTGTAGCTTTTTTTCTTAGGCACGCCAATGACATGCGCCAGAAACACTCCGCTCCACATGCCACCTCCCTTCACCGGTAGCATGGTAAGCAGCAGTACTCCCACATGACCTAAACCTTGCAGCTTCTGGAAGAAGCGTCGCTCTTTCGCGACCTTTCCTTTGCGCTGAAAATAGCCACTGAGCCTTTGCAGCCGTTCACTGGTAAACGTTTGTTCGTATAGATAATAAAAGCAAGGAACCTGCAAGGTGTCCATAAAAACAACAAGGGGAAACAAGAGTAGAAGATTAAGTCTAAACAAGCTGGCGGTTACAAGCGCTACGGGCCTTCCCCCTACAATGTAGAGAGCTATGAAGTAAAGGATGCTGTGCTCGTGAATGTGCTGCTGTAACCATACAACCGAATCTCCCATAAATTCAGCACCAGGTGTCAGGCCTCCCGTGAAGGTCGGAAGTCTTCACTATTTAGCTTAACGGCGGTTATTTTTCAATGATTATTTAGTTAGTCCTAGAAAACCTGGTCCTCAAGTCCAGGTCAGATCGCATAGGGCATAGCGCATGGTGTACAAATATAGAGAATCGTCACCTTGACAGTTTTTCGCTTTGCGCTCTGCGCTTAGCGCTTTGCGTCACGGGGGTGGTCCAAAGTGAGTTCTTCAGGGTTTGGCTTCTTTTGTTCATCTTCTCATGCGCACATGGACAAAGTCTTTGCTGCCGTAAAACGGGAGTAAGGCCAGCACGCTCCCCAGGATGGGCAGAGGATCATCCATGTCAATGATGTCGTAACTCATATTGGGTCGGCTAAATTCAAAGAAACTCGGTTTCAACCGCCACCTGTCGGGGTTTTGCAGAAAATGGAGGATATCCCCTGGCAGGAGCCAGCGGCAAAGATGTCCTACCCTATAGGTGTGCATAGCAGGGAAATCTAATCCCAGGGCCAGAAGTGTGAGAAGGTAGGGGAAATTCACTCCTGAATTGATGGCCAGAGCCAACGATCCCCAAAAACGCGGGTTCACCTCAAGGAGCTTGGCCGTACCATCACGACTGTCGATTTTGAATTCTACCATGCCCACACCTACCAGGCGGAGGCTTTCCAGAAGTTTGGCGCCATCACGTCTCGCTTGCTCGTGGGTAATGCTTTGGCGCAGAGTGCTGGGACCGCCCCGAACAGGATACTCTCGGAGACGACGATGAATAAAACTGGCGCGCACCTGGTGATGGTGGTCCAGTAAGAAACTTGCGCCAATTCCCGTACCCTCAGCAGGCAATCTCTCCTGCACCAGTGGCGATTGTCCAAAACGAAACACCTGCTCTAGAGCAGCTGGCAGTTGAGCTGGTTCCGTGACATAGTGCAGACCTGCACTCCCAGACCCCACCCTTGGCTTGACCACCACCGGGTACTCCACATGCCTACTCAGTGTCTTGGCTTCTGCCATCCTGTTGACCTCGAAGGTTTTTGGGATGGGGATATCAAGGTCTTCTGCTCGTCTGAGAACCTTCAGTTTGTCGCGGGCAATGAGTAGATGGTGGTGGGCGGCACAAGGAAGGCTGGTTATTTTTTCAAATCTCTCTCTGTGACGAGCAAGCAGCAGAAGAGTATCTTCCTCCATGGGCATGAGTACGTGGTGGGGATGGCGATTGAGGTATGCCTCGAGAAAATCCAGATAATGGGACGGCTGCAATACTGGGGAGGGAGTTCGCACCCGACTGTGACAATATCGTGAGAATAGCGCTGGCGCCAAATAGGTGCTTTCCCCAATCGTCACTCGCACTCCGCAACGACCTAAGGCTCGAACCGCAGCAAGCGTTTTGCGCCAGTAGCCATCGGTTACGAAGACTCGAATTTTCTTTAAATCATTCTTGGTCAAATGAGCCATGATCTCACTACATTTAGTGAGGTTTCAGGTGTCGGGTGTCAGGTGTCAGGAAAAAGAAACATAGAAGCTGAAACCTGAACACTGAACACTGAAACCTCCATCAGTCCTGACACCTAAAATCATTACTGCCACTATAACAAACGGGAAAAGGATCTGCTACTGGGGCGAGGGTTCGCCTTGACGCAAAAAGCATAATTTGGTACACATCACTACCTCTCATTTTCAACCTCTTCAGTGGGTGGTACAGTGAAATAAAGCCAAGCTCGCGGCGCTTTACAGAGATACAAATGTTGCCGAGCCAATAGAAGTTTGCTTCTATGAGATTCAAAAACAAGATTGTTCTCATTACTGGTGGAATTCGTGGTATTGGTGCTGCCATCAGCAAGAGTTTCCTTCAAGAGGGTGCCTATGTTGTGGTAACCTATTCTCAGGATCAAGATCAGGCGCGAAGGTTTCAAAAAGAACTGGGGCCCGGTGGTTCCAACACCACCGTTCACCAGGCGGATGCGTCTGACTTCGACGCCATGAAGACTCTGTTTGACGATACCTTTGAAAAGTTCGGGCGTCTTGATATTCTGGTTAATAATGCTGGAATACGACGCGACAACTTGGTAATGTTCATGTCAGAGTCAGAGTGGCATGATGTGCTGCGGGTCAATCTCCAAGGCACCTTTGTGTGCTGTAAACTGGCATTGAAACCTATGATTGGCCAACGATGGGGACGGATGATCAACATAGTCTCCCCCAGTGGCATGATGGGTCGTCAAGGCCAGGCCAACTATGCCGCCGCCAAGGGAGGCGTAGTCAGCTTCACCAAGTCTTTGGCGAGAGAGGTGGCAAAGATCGGTATAACTGTTAACGCCATTTCCCCTGGGGTCATTGAAACTGATATGACTCGGTCCTTGCCCGAACAGACCTTGACTGAGCTAAAGCAGTCAATCCCCATGGGCCATTTTGGGAGACCGGAAGATGTAAGTGGGGCCGTTCTGTTTCTTGCATCCGAGGGAGCCTACTACATTACCGGTCAAGTGGTAAGCGTGGATGGAGGTCTGACCTGAAAAATAGTTTGGACTGAAACTTGCATTTCCAGGCCGCATGATACACTTCGTAAAAAGGAGGAGTTGCCATTGCAAGTGTCCCTGCGAGAGCCAGAAGGTCTGGTTGAAAATCTCAAAGAACTCATAATCCGTACTTTGCGCCTTGAAGATGTTGGTCCCGAGGACATCGTAGCTTCGGAACCCCTGTTTGGTGAAGGGCTTGGCCTCGATTCCATTGATGCTTTGGAATTGGTGGTTGCCATCGAGAGAAAATATCAGGTTGAAATTCCGGATGCGGAGGTAGGGAGACGAGCCTTTGCTTCCATCAATGCGCTAGCAGAGTTTGTCCTGGAAAAGGGGGCAGGGCAGCAGGCTTCCGATGCGGTGGGTTGAGACCACGACAACAGTCAGATTCAACGAGGTAGATCAGTGGGGTATAACCTGGTACGGTCATTACTTTGCTTGGTTTGAACTGGCTCGCATGAAGGTGCTGGAGCAATTTTCCCTCCTGCCAGAAGATTTCACCGGACTGGGATTCATCGCCCCAGTTGTGAGTGCACATTGCGAATTCAAGAAACCCGCCCGCACCAATGACACCATAAGGATTCGAGCACACCTCCTGAAGCCACAGACGGCATCTCTGACATTTCGATTCGAAATCTTGCTCAAGAAAGATGGGTCCTTAATCGCGCAAGGCGAAACCATTCAGGTCCTCCAGCGACTCGATGGCACTATGATATATAAACTTAGTGGTATCCTCGAGGAGCGGGTGGAGTCTATGATCCGATACTTCTGGCCCGATTCATGAAGGCATAGACAAAGAGATGCCGTTTTCAGAATTGCAAGTTCAGGATTTACTACCTCACAGACATCCCTTTCTGTTCGTCGACAGAGTACTCTCGCTACAGCCAGACCACCGAGTAGAAGGCACATTTCTTGTCAAAGATAACCACCCTTTTATTAACCACACTGGCGCGGTTCCGGTGTTTCCAGCAAGCTTGGTGGTGGAAGCTCTGGGGCAAATTGCAGCAATCTGTGTCCGTTATCCCCAAGGAGAAACATCGCCACAATTGCGTCCTCGAGGATTTTTGGCCCGCATTGATCGATGTTCATTTGAGCACCCGGTCCATGTTGGGAAAACTTTGCTTTTGACCGCCAGTCTGGTCAAGCACTTTGCAACCCTTTATAAATTTGAGGCAACGGGGTTTGTTGATGATAAGATAATGGTGCAAGCTTCTTTGACTCTCTTTCTGGAGTTTTAAGACATGGCGGTCCCCAGCGGGGTATCATCCCAAAGGTTTTGTGGACTTATTCCCGCCTATAATCTATCTCCTACGATCTCCCTGGTAGTGCAGCAGACAAGGCAGCATCTACCCATGGTTCTCGTGGTCGATGACGGTTCCCAGGACGAAACTGCACCTGCGGCCAGGGAAAGCGGCGCCAAAGTTCTCAAGATTCCCAAAAACCAGGGGAAAGGGTGGGCTCTAAGATGTGGATTCAAAGACTTACTGCAGGAACCTTGGGAGGGAATCATTACCCTGGACGGGGACTTGCAGCACGATCCGGCTGAAATCCCCAAGCTCATCGAGGAGTACGACAAGACGAAATCCGCCATCGTTATTGGCTCTAGGATGGCGGAGGCAGAGAAGATCCCCGGGGTTCGTTATTGGACCAATAGAGTCGGAGTCTTCTGCATATCGTGGGCGGCTGGACAACCCCTGGCGGATACTCAGAGTGGCTTTCGGCTCTATGGTAGAGAGGTTCTTGAATCGATTCCACTGTGGACTAGCCGGTACGATACCGAGACAGAAATATTGATCAAGGCGGGCATGCGTGGAATGAAGATTAGCTGTGTGCCAATCAAGACTATTTATCATGAGGATGAGCAGAATTATTCCTCTTTTAGACCATTCCCGGACACCTTCCTTATCTGCATGGTATTCTTGAAAAGCCTTTTTTGGCGAAGAGGATGGTATCTGAGGGATTTTGAGATATAAAGTTATGGAGTGCTGGAGTGCTGGAGTACTGGAGTACTGGAGTACTGGAGCATTGCAAAATATCAAATTCTAAGCACCAAGTCTCAAGGTGTCAGGTGTCAGGTTTCGGGTGTCAGGAAAAAGAAACATGCAAGCTGAAACCTGAAATCTGAACACTGAAACCTCCATCAGTCCTGAAGCCTTGGCAAAATAGGATAGACTACATGCGTGGTTCGGATGTAATAGTCACTGCAATGGGTATTGTCTGTGCTATAGGGGAGGACAAGGACTCATTCTGGCATGCTCTCAGTCAGGCTCAATGTGGTATCGGGCCGGTGGACCTTTTTGATGTTTCAGACTACCGCAGTCGTATCGGTGGACAGGTAAAGAACGTTAATTTCTTTTCCAGGCTCTCTGCTCGCGAAGGTCGTCGGCTGGGTCGCTGTGATAAGCTGGGGCTTTGGGCTGCTCAGGAAGCCTTGACAGAAGCGAAAGTAACGGAGCAAGACCTTGCGCCAGAACGCATTGCAGTTGTTCTGGGTGCAGGGGCGGGCGGAGTTTTCGAGGCAGAGCAATATCGCCGCCAACTCTATGAGGGCAAGTTACGTCTGCGGCCATCGCTGCTCATGCCTTTTCCGGCTTGCAACCTAACGGATGCAATTGCCAATTTCTACGGCTTTCGGGGACCTCGATCCACCATTGCCACAGCTTGTTCTTCCAGTGCTACCGCCATTGGCTATGGTGCAGATCTCATTCGTTCGGGTCAGGCGGATGTGGTAATTACCGGGGGTGCTGAATCTCTCTCGGAGCTGACCTTTTCAGGATTCAATGCGCTCCGTTCAGTGGATCGCTCCACCTGCCGACCTTTCGACAAAAATCGGGAAGGGTTGGTGTTAGGTGAGAGTGGTAGCATTCTGGTGCTGGAGTCGCGGCGAGGCGCGGAGGCTCGTGGGATATCTGGTTACGCTCAGGTGCTAGGATATGGCATTTGTGCCGACGCTTACCATATAACATCTCCTGATCCTCAGGGGGACGGAGCAGAGAGAAGCATGGGCAATGCGCTCAAGAATGCGGGGTTACCCCCAGAAACAGTAGATTATATCAACGCCCATGGCACAGGGACGCCGATTAATGATAGGGTGGAGACCTTAGCGATAAAGCGGTTTTTCGGCAAGAAATCTGAGGCGATTCCAGTAAGCTCTGTCAAGTCAGCCCTCGGGCACTGTCTGGGGGCAGCCGGAGCGGTTGAAGCTGCTGCTACCATCCTGGCCCTCTATCACGGGGTGCTCCCTCCCACATTAAACTACCAGGAACCAGATCCTGATTGTGATCTGGATTGTGTGCCAAACGAGGCCAGAGTTGCTGATATTCAAGTGGCGCTTTCCAACTCGTTTGCTTTCGGCGGCAACAACACCACTCTCGTGTTTGGAAGGACTGATCTATAAGATCGAAAAAGGCCATGGCAAAAAAAGCTGTCAAGGTAACCGGCATAGGCATGTTGAACGCTCTGGGTATAGGCAGATCAACCTACTGGCATCAACTGCTGAAAGCTACCCCGGGGATAGCACCAATCCAGGGGTTTGCAACCGACAAGTACGCCAGCAATCTCGGGGCGGAGATACAAGATTTCAAAGCAAAGGACTTTATGTCGCCGCGTTTTTACCGGAGGCTCAGTCGGTTGTCCCGCTTGGCTGTGGCCGCCAGTATCGAGGCCATCGAGGATAGTGGGCTCGAGATATCCGACCAGAATCGTCACCGTATCGGGGTAGTCTTTGGCACCGCTTTTGGCAGCACTAACCAGACGGATGCCTTTTTCGTGAGCCTTCTGGATCATGGTCCGCAGGCGGCTGAGCCCATACTTTTTCCTGATACGGTTCCCAATGCACCGACCAGTCACGTGGCCATGTATCACCGTTTGCATGGTCCCAATAGCACTTTTTGCCAAAATCATCTGTCTGGCGAATGTGCTCTGGCTTACGGCCTCTCCTTGCTGGAGCAGGATCAGGCGGATGTTGTTGTGGTAGGGGGAGTGGACGAACTCTCCAGCATCCTGTTTCACAGTCTTGATTCAGTTCGAGCCTTGAAACCCATCCACCGGCAAAGACCGCTCCAGACCAGCCAGTTTCCCACAGGAGAGGGGTTTATCCCTGGTGAAGGGGCTACCTGTATGGTGTTGGAGCGGGCCGACGTGGCAGCAAGGCAACCAAAAAATACTTACGGCACTGTTCTGTCTTTACAACTCAACAGCGGAGTCAGCAACCAAGGTCACTATGAGGTCGACGGCAGGTCGATGGCCGAGGGATTGCGGGCCGCGCTCAAAGAAGCAAAGATCGAAGCGCAAGAGATTGGTATAATAGGATTGGCGGCAAATGGGATTGACGAACTTGAAAGAGGAGAAGCTCTGGCCCTGGAAGAGGTGTTTGGTTCCCAGTGGCAGCAGATCCCTCGCATTCCTCTCCGATATTTCGTGGGAGAATTCGGCAGTGGGGGCCTGCTCACAGGGGCAACGATTCTACTTTCTTTGGCCGAAGGTACTGTGCCGCCGACTGTGAGAGGACCTGAGCTCACAGGTCTGGCCGGCGACTCTCAAAGATTTGCTCCTGTGCGAGAGGAGTCTCTTGTAGCTGGGATGGCCATTGGTTCTACTTTTGGGGGAGGAAGTGCTTGCATTGTCTTTGGGAGGCAGCAGGGCAAATAGAAAACTCTCACGCGCAATACAAAGAAATTCGAAATACGAAGCACGAAGCACGAAACAAATTCGAAATACGAATGTTCCAATGTTCGAAACAGTGTTAACTGAATTTTAACCGTTTGGGTCATTTGAAACCGGGGCCCCGCCCGAAAGGTGGGGAGTCCGAAGGACCAATTTTGAGAATTTGAACATTGTTTCGGATTTCGATATTCGAATTTCGGATTTGAATCAATGTTGCAGACTCAAAGGATTCCTTGTCCATTGAGCCGACTAGAATAACGAGAACTACCTGCAGGATCTGGATAAGCGATGCGTATTCTCTTGATTTCACCAAATACAGAAATGCTTCCTGATCCGGTCTTTCCCCTGGGGCTGGCTTTCTTGAGTGGTGCTCTGGAGCAGAGCTCCCACCAGCATGAAATACTGGATCTCTGTTTCACAGAGGACTATGGGGAAGCTCTAGATCAGTCTGTGGCCGATTTTGCTCCAGAGATAATTGGACTCTCCCTGCGCAATGTGGACAACGTGGCCTATCCCAATACCCATTCCTACCTGCCTTTCTACCGAAGGGTCGTTTCACACCTGCGGAAGATAACCTCGGTTCCCATTGTCCTAGGGGGTTCCGGATTCAGTTTGATGCCGCGGCTTATGCTAGAAAACCTTCAGGCGGATTACGGTATTGTGGGTGAAGCGGAGGTTACTCTCGTTCACTTTCTTGATCACATGGAGCGAGGTCAGGTTCCTGAGCAGTTGGCCGGGGTTATTTCTGCCAGCTCCGGCAACGTGTCGAAACTGATAGCACCGGTGCGGTTTCCATCTCAGGATTTTCTTGTGCCCTGGAGGGATAAGCTAGCCAATAAAGAGTATCTTCGTTTTGGAGGGATGGGCAACGTCCAGACAAAACGGGGATGTGGTTTTTCATGTGTCTACTGTACGTATCCTTTGATCGAGGGGCGTGAGGTTCGGTTGCGACCGCCCAAACAAGTGGGGGATGAAATCCAGCAACTGAGTGAGCAGGGAGTGGACACGTTCTTCATTGTTGACAACGTATTCAATTCCCCGCCGCACCATGCCCAGTCCATATGCAGGGAGATAGTGCAGCGAAATCTGCAGGTGAACTGGAGCTGTTACCTTCACCCCCAGTTTGTAACGGAGTCTTTATTGCTCCTCATGAAAGAGGCTGGGTGTACTGGCGTTGAATTTGGCACCGATGCTGGCTCCGATCAACTTCTCAAACTCCTGGGAAAGTCATTTACTACAGAAGAGGTGCGGCGAGCTTCTGAACTTTGCCGCAAAGCAGGGCTATCGTTCTGTCATGCTCTCGTTTTTGGCGGACCCGGTGAAAGCAGAGAGACTATTCAAGATACCTTGGCCCTGATGGGAGAGGTGTCGCCAACAGCGGTAATTGCCATGGTGGGAATACGACTGTTTCCAGGCACCAGATTGGCCGAGTTCGCCTCTTCTGAGGATCTCATTATTACCGATGAGACCATGCTCAAACCCACCTTTTACT
>JASFGC010000113.1:0-10201 GCA_050123975.1 Syntrophobacterales bacterium
AAACAACAAGCTTTTTGAGAATTACGGTTTTCACTATGCAGTGGGAGGTCGTCGCACCGCCGCGGTGGTGGCGGCGCAGTTTCTCAAGAAAATGGAATTCATCTCCACAGTTTACGTCGCCAGTTCCGAATCACGCACGCTTACCCGTCTCAGTGAGCGTGGAGTAAGCAGATATGTGTTGGTCAAGCTGCCCACCGATGAAATTTTTCGTTTGGCCTCGGACAACCGTATGCAGTTTGACAATTTCGTGGAACGCTTCCTCATCGATTTTGAAGATGACTTTGGGGTGGGAGTGTTTCAAGTGGTCTATCGCAATACCATCCATTCAAAGCCGCCCGAAGATGGAAAGTTAAGGGAACTCCGGCCAGATTTCCAGTGGCTGACCGTGAGTGATCAGTTACTGGTTCCTCTCCCCGGTAATAACAACATTTACCCTGTGCCCTACAGCACCATCTACACTCCCGATTTTGGAGATACTGAGCTGCACTAACCCTCCACCATCCCAATTTCTACCTGTACTAACCACAGAGACACAGGGCAAATTCGAAATCCGAATATCGAAATAGCACAAATTAAGGAATTTAGGGATTCAGGAATTCAGGGATTGAAAGAAACCGAAGCCTAATCTCTTAATTCCCCAATTCCTCAATTCCCTAATTCCTTAATTCCTCAATTTGTTTCGTGCTTCGTGCTTCGGATTTCGAATTTGAGTGGGCCTCACAACCACTGTGCTTTAAATCTATGCTTTGGCCTGTTATCCCTTATTCTCTGCAAGTATGACCGGTATCGGGTTATCTAGGTAGATCTCCTTCGGACTAACCCTGGCGCCATAAGCAATAATATTGACACCAGCCTTATGTGCCCGCTGGAGCGCCTGAGCATAGGCAGGATCAATGTGAGCAGCCGGGGAAAAACGTTGGGCATCCTCCCTCTGAACCACGTAGAACATGGTGGCCCGATGGCCTTGGTCAAGAGCATCCATGAGTGTTTGCAGATGCTTGCGTCCCCTGATAGTGGGGGCATCAGGAAACAGTGCCGTACCATCTTCCACCAGAGTTACGTTCTTGACTTCCACAAAGAGGGACCGTCCATCCCGAACCAAGCAGAAGTCAATCCGACTGTGGCCCAATTTCACCTCCCTCAAGAGTTTGTCGAAGGGACCCAACTCGGGGATCATATTGTCTCTGGCTGACTCAGCCAGCAGTCGGTTGGCGGTGAGGGTGTTCACACCCACCCAGGTTGAAGGCAGGTGAATCAACTCCCAGGTGTAACGAGTCTTTCGCTTGGGATCATCTGCCGGTGATAGCAGCACCTCCCTGCCTGGAACATTACAGCCCTGCATGCTTCCCGAATTGGGACAGTGCGCCGTGACCAGCTGGCCGTTTTCAAGACGGACATCGGCGAGAAACCGTTGATAGCGACGAATCAAAACACCCCGTATCAAGGGTGACGAAAAGCGCACTGCAATTCTCCTCGTGGAAACTGTTCAGCTAACTCCCTCATGCAGGCTATTAGGCACTGACAACTAGACACCAGGCACGAGGAACTAAAGCATCCCTCCCGACGCTAGGAGGGCTTTGCTCCATGAGCCGACCCGAAAGGGTGGCGCCCCCAACCGCCGTCGTCACGCCAAGGCGTGACTATGGCGAGTCAAGTAGGGGGCTATACAGATAACAATGCCCGTGCTCAGATGAAAGCCATGCTCGTAAATAAAATCCCCCCAACCCCCCTTTACAAAAGGGGGGCTTTCAATGGGATCCCTTAAAGGGAAACGACTATCTTCCCCCTTTTCTAAAGGGGGACCGAGGGGGATTTTGCTGAGCGGGCAAATTCTCGAAGACCACCGCACCATACTCTCTGTATAAGCATAGCTAAACTATACCACCACCATAGCAGGTGGGTTTTGTAAATACTAATCACCAAAAACGTTCTCATTCCTCAATTCGCAGCGCACGATACTGACTCTGCATTCGGCAAACGTGAGTTTTCCCCTGGTTTTCACTTGGGAGTGGTGAAGGCGAAATGGCAAATGTGAGATGAACAAGTGCCTAGTGCTTACTGCCTAGTGCCTAGTTTTCTGCGCCTCACGACTTATCTGCTTCCCGCCTGAACAAGAATTACTTGACCAGTGTGAAGCAGATCGGAATGCATGTCGTTGAGGCTCTTGATTGCAGTCACGGTGGTGTTGTAACGCTGGGCAATCAACCAGAGCGAGTCGCCCCTTTTTACCTGGTAGTGTACGGTCGATCCCACTCGGGGTAAAGGGGTGCTCTTAGCCATTACAGAATGTCCGCGGAGAGGAATCTTCAAGCGCTGACCAGCCCGGATTCGACTGGCACTGCGTAGGTGATTGGCGTGCACTATGCGTCGCACTGACACTCGATACTTCAAGGCGATTTCCGATAGGGTCTCGCCAAAGCGCACCCTGTGGATCACATAAGCGCGTTTGGGGGGTTTCCAGCCGGGAATCTCATCCAACATGGCAACGAATGTCGTGCTGGTGCCTGCAGGCAGCTTCAGGGCAAAGGGGTAATTGGGGGTGACTTTGTATCGCAAGGAGGGATTCAGTTCCTCAAGGGTTTTCGCTGATACGTTCAGGACCCGGGCGATATCTTTCAAACGCATATGTCGACTGACCTGCGCGTGTTCGATCATCAATGGCTGATCAAGCTCCAGGTCATAAAAACCGTATTTTTCAGGATTTTTGATGATATGGAGTGCGGCAAGAAAGCGAGGCACATACCGAGCGGTCTCCAGTGGGAGCCGTGGGTAGAGATCCCAGAAATCATCAAGATACTTCACATGCTGCTGCCGAATCACCCGCAGCACGTTACCCTCACCACAATTGTAAGCTGCCAAAGCTGTAGTCCAATCGCCAAAAAGGCCGTGAAGAACCTTTAGGTACGCAATGGCGGCCTGGGTAGACCGTTCAGGGTCCATCCGTTCATCCACCCAGCGGTCGCGGCGGAGATCATAGCGATAGGCGGTGGAGGCGATGAATTGCCAGAGTCCAAGAGCTCTGGCTTTAGAGAATGCCTTGGTCTTGAAACCGCTTTCGATAAGTGGAAGCCAGGAGAGATCTTCAGGGGTACCAGCTTCCCTCATTTGCTCCACAATGTAAGGTCTATATTTGCCTGAGAGCCTGTAGGATTTGATGAAAAAGTCTCTCTCTTTGGTTTGAAAGCGTTTTATCTCTCTGGCCACATATTGGTTCATCGCCAGCGGTATTTCCCGGCTGTGGCCCATTCGGAGGTGAGCTCTGGAGGCATAAATCTCCAGAATCCGTTTGGAGATCAGGAGACGAAGGTCTTCTTTTTGCTGGGTGATCTCCGGATCATCCTCGTTCTGAATGCTGAAGATGATTTGATAACTCTGATCAAGAGACTGTATTGCCCTGTCAGGTTCACCGCTATTCCGGTACTCCAAGGCTTCCTGATAATAGTACAGAGCGTCGTCTATACGCTTCTGATCAGTATAAGGCTCTTCTTCGGGGTCAATCTCTGCCTGTGATTCGCCGTTTACTCCATTTTCCTCCAGAACTGGAGATGCAGCCAATAACTTCTCTTCCTCCTCATTGGTTACATCGGATGATTCTCCAGTGGCAGGCTCAGTAATCTTGGATGGTTTTTCAGGGTTAGAGGTGTCGCCTTGTCGGCGAAAAAATGAAGACTGAGTGCATGAGATCGTGAAAAGGAGAAGGCTGAGCAGAGCTAGAAAGAGACCACGTTTCATTGGAAATAGAACCTCTTGACCGAGAGTTTTCGTTGGGTAATCCTGGTCGTACGCAAGAATTAGCGACCATGAAATGCATGATTGATGCCAACGTTGTGATGCTCTGTACGAGACCATTTCTGACGAAACAGCGGTCACCATACCAGAAATCTTTTGAAAACACTAGAGAAAAGGGTTTTCCACGGTGAGGACAAAAATGCCGCTTTTTTTCACCAAGTGACACTTTTGGACGCCAAACGAGGTTGTAGTGCGCTCCTTCCTTTTTATATTTTTTGGGACTAAATATCTGAAATAAAATATAAAATACGGTTATCTCACAAATTGGCACGAAGTTTTCATTGGGACCATTGTGGGGGAGGTATTTTCAGAACGGAAAACAGAGCGAGCAACCCTTCACATTGCTCCAGGGAGATGTTTTCTGATAGATAGGAGGCCTGAGATGAACTCCCCCGCTTTCGTCCAAAAGAGAGAACATCCAAGAGTTCCGGTGAGCTGGCCCGTAACCATGGTGACCCCTGAGGGGGATATCGACGGCATAATAGAAAACATTAGTGCCGGGGGGGCCTATATCCGCTGCGGGACACCGCTCTTAAAAAAAGATCTTTTCATTCTGTCGATCCTGTTTCAAGACCGAGAGCATTCATGGATAGGGGCAGAGGTAGTGTGGATAGATATTCCCCTCAGCGAGGATTCCGACGTCATAGCGATTGGCATGGGGGTACGGTTCACTAATATCTCTGCGGAGGACCTCCAGTTTCTCGGCAATATTGTCTCGGAGCTGAGCTAGTTCAAGGCTAGCAGCTCTCGACGTAAGCCCTTCTACGAAGCAAGGTGGTAAAGCCCGTCACCTCATCAGCCCAGCTGTACTATCAGTTCACCATTTAACTCCGATTACCCTAACGCAAGCTCCCCCATCGATGGCAGCGACCATATTGCGTATTCAACATCGAGAACCTGCTCCTTGACTGAGGTTTCAGGTTTATTCAGCATCGAAAACCTGGTCCTTGGGGCCAGGTCAGATCGCATAGAGCATAGCGCATAGCGCATAGCGAAAAAGAGTAAACGGTGAACGGTAAACGGTGAATAGTTGCGGAGCCAGCGCATGATCACTTTACCCTTTACCGTTTACTGTTTACCTCACGCTTTGCACTCTGCGCTTGGCGCTTTGCGTCAAAGGGCAGTTCAAAGCCGGGCCTGCCGCGCCGTAGCCTTGGCGAAGGCGGGTCCTTTGGGTCCGGATTCTTTACTGTTTTTTTCCCCTGACACCTGAAACCTGACACCTGGTAACTCAATGACACCCGACACCCGAAACCTTTTTATAAAGAGAGATATCACATTACATTTGCTTTCAGACCATGGTATATAATGAGGCCAAGAATCGATGCTGAGGGATAGTATAGTGAATTGGCTACTGAGGATTATCTTCTTGTGCGCTCTGGCATTGCTCATCGGTTGCACAACCAGCCAGAGCAAACAAGCCAGGAGAGTTGAAAAGTCCGGCTTTCTCGGCGATTATTCCATGTTGCGCCCGGGCGGCGAGGGACAAGCGCTGCTCTATTATGAAAATCCTGAAGCTAATTGGCCCACCTACAAAAAAATTTACTTGGCTCCCGTAGCCTATTATGGAGGACCTGACACCTACCCCAAAGGATTTACTCGAGCTGATCTGCAGGAATTGGTGAACCGCTTCTACTACATTCTCTACAACGATCTAGCGGAGGACTATCAGATGGTGGACGAACCGGATCCCCACACCCTGAGCATCCAAGTGGCTCTCACCAGTGTGGGGGAGTCTTCTCAAACGGCGGACTCTGTCTCAGCAGTAGCTCCGGTCATTGTTAATCCCATTCGGAATTTTGCGGGATCTCTGACGGGTGAGACTGTTTTCGCGGGGCATGCGAGCATCGAGGTAAAGATTACTGATGGAATTACGGAGAGATTACTCTATGCGGCCGTGGACAGGCGGGTGGGACAGAGGACCATGAGCAGTACGACGAATCGAATGGCCGACGTTGAGGAGATTATGTGGTACTGGGGAGATCTTGCCAGATACAGACTTTGCACGCTGCGGGGAGGAGAGGAGTGTATCAAGCCGGAGCAATGAGTGCCGAGATCCCAAAGGCCTACTTCCCAACGAACGTGCCATTTGCAAATTCACCGATTAACTCTCTACCGTCAGGATAGGTCATCTTCCCTTGTCCGTGGGGGGCTTCATTTTCCCATGGACCCACATATCGACGGCCATCTGGGAAGGTTATGGTTCCTTGTCCGTGCCAGGAGCCATTTTTCGATTTTTCCCATGCACCCACATATCGACGGCCGTCTGGGAAGGTCATGGTTCCCTGTCCGTGCCAGGAGCCATTTTTCCATTGACCTTCATAACTTGCACCGTCAGGGAAGGTCCAAGTCCCCAGCCCATGAGGCTTGTCATTTTTCCATTGTCCCTCATACGTTCCGGCAAAGGGACTGGTCAGAGTTCCTTGTCCACTCCGTTTGCTGTCTTGCCATTGCCCTGCATACCTAACACCTTCTGGATAGGTCATTGTGCCCAGTCCATTCTTGCAGTTCCCCCTGAGACAACTTCCTCTTGCGCACGCAGCAACAGAAAAAAAGATCGCTAGGAGAAAAATGGTCAATAGGTACCACCGCACCTGATCTCTCTCTCCTTGATGGTATGGTGCTGTCTGCAGCTTCACGGTAAATCCACCTATGGAGGTGGGATGAAACAGGCGAGGCTTTGAAGCAGGAACTGCCATTCAACCACCGCTTTGCCTGTATCACTCACGATATACTCGACTGGTGGCCCGATTATCGCCTGTTCTGATCGTATTAAGAGGGTAAGGACCTTCCTCAAGAATTGTCTTATCGTCTGTTTCATCCTTGACGACAGCGTTCCAGGTGGATTTTTCATAATCGTGGTCGGAAGTTACTAGATACCTATGGCCAGCCTCAGCCTTTACGGTAATATCAACATTCTCTAAAGAGTGGTGGGTGAAGAATACTTGATAATTATAAGACTCCCCAAAGACCGTAGGCGCGGATCTACCAGAAAAAGACACGGTTACCTGATAATCACCGGGAAGAATCTCAAGCGCAACATTGCCAAAGGTATCTTTCCCTTGGGGGCTTTTCTGACCATTCACAGCATTGATCTGTATGGTCTCACCTTTGCAGACGAGCTGCGCGGTTTCCTCACTGGGCAATTGCGGGCCTTGGTATAATCTGTAGGTTTTCATGGATGGTCCACAGCTGGCCAGATAGACCATCAAGACAGTAGCTGTCAGAACAGCTAGAAAACGTACGATAGTCTTACGTTTGAGGCTTGGCATAGTATCTTCTCCCCGATTTATTCAAGATCAAAAACCTAGCCCTTCGGGCCAAGTCAGATCGCATAGAGCATAGCGCATGGCGCATAGCGAAAAAAATAGTGAATGGTAAACGGTGAACAGTCGCACAGCCAGCGCATGATCGCTTTACCGTTCGCCTTGTTACCGTTTACCTCACGCTTTGCGCTCTGCGCTTAGCGCTTTGCGTCAAGGAATCAGCCCACAGCATGATCCTGTGAATCAGCATTTTGTTGAAAATCATAACACTATAACTCACTCGGGAAAATACTAAATGCGCATGAAAAAATGTGGGGGCAAATGAGGGTTATACAAACATGTTGGACAAACGAGTGGTTAGAGGTCTGTTTCGACACATTCCTCCAGAACTTTTTTCAGAGCCTTTCTGGCAGTTGTCACGCGGGTGGGAACACGGTCTTTGTGTCTTAGGAACTTGGAAACGGCCGTAGAGATAAGCCAGCGGTCTTGATCAGTAATGTTGGTAAAGTTGACGCCTATAATAGGAAGGGTAAGTTCATTATCCACGATATCTGCTGTTGACCAGACCACCTGCGCCTCAACCATCAGGGGGCGATCCAGTTCAGGGACGCTGATAGTCATCTCAAAAACTTCGTGCAAAAGAGGCGGGTTTGGAAATCGGAGTGTGGCGCCGCCGGCACTGACATTGAGTGTGGTTCCTGCAATGACACCTTTATTGGTTTTGATAGTAACTGCCCATTCGATTCTGGCTCTGGGGTAGCGGCGTCTTTCAATAAACTGAGGATCCATGCCAGTGCCACCTTAAGCAGTGAGGTCCTCCCCAGGTAGATTTTGGTCCGCAATTTCCAGATGATCCGCAACTAAAGCTGAGATCATCTCGTGATCGGTAGTGTCAATTTTCGTGAATCTAACCCCCATGCCGCGCGGCTTAATCTCTTCATCGGAGCTGGTAGGATTTGACCAAACAACTTCAGCTATGGCCTGTACCCGAGGAGAGAGGAGGGATACACTGATAGACATTTCAAGGACTTCGTTGGGCTTCAGAGGTTCACGGCAGCTGATAAAGGCACCAGTGTAGCTGACATCTTTGGTCTCACCCGCCATGAGTCCTCGAGAGCTTTTGATAATGACCGGCCATGAAACCACCGCTCTGGGGTGTTGACGTCTTTCTATCCCCGTTGGCTTATCCATAATTAATCAGCCCTTTTCGGTTCATCTCGGTTCTCGGTCAGACTCAGCGGCTACCGAAACCATTGAGCCGCTCTAATCAGATTACAGTGATGATTCAGCTTGCCTCAGATGTTCACTCTGCAACGTCTGTGCCACACTTTTCTCCAAGATTGGTTTTTTTGGTGCTATTTCACCATGTTTTATCTGAATGAAAGATGTCCAAGTAAAAAAAGAAGGATTAAACGGGAAGAAAGTAAAGGGAAGACACAAAGAGAGGCGAGCCCGGGCCGGGCTCGCTTATCAGAATCCTAGACAGGAGCGTTTTTTGACAAACAAATACTCCGCCTCTGCGCTGCCTTGGGTCGCACCCGCAGCGTCAAAAGCCTTTGCGAGATGCTCCGGCCTGCCGTAGAGATAGCCGCCGCCAAGATCATCTGTCAGAGCCACAACCACATCGCCAGGGGAAAGCATAGGAGTGGACTCGGCACCGAAAAACACTCCGGGCTGCCTCTTGATGGCCTCAACCTGCTCTTGAGTTAAATCAAGTATGACCCCAGATGGCAAGATAACCGGGGCGGCCGAGACAGGGCTGATAAGACCCAGTTCCAGCATGAAAAGCGCGAACAGGAGGAGGAGTAAGATAAATTGTAGACGGTTGATCTTCATGCTATTCTACCGCTCTATGAGCAATCCGGCAGCAGACGAACTGCTGACTCTTACCATATGATAATACTACCATTTTGTAAAGCTAGCCCGGATATTTCATGAAATATCCGGGCTAAATAAAAATCCCCCAGCGTCATGCCACTGGGGGATTTCAGGGGAGGGTGGGGGTGTTTAGAGCCTCAGTAAAGTCCTCAACGTGCAGTCACTGCCACATGAGTCCGCATCTCTATTTCTGTCTGACAGCCGCTATTGTCCACCTTGAGTACTATACAGGGGTACTTGTTCTGTGAAACCCTTTTTATCTGGAGCTGTCTTTCATTGGCGCTGAAAACCAGGAATAGTGCCACCACCGTGACAAACAACGCTGCAATCACAATCCACGTTTTAATCACTTTGATTTTCATTGTTCCCCGCCCTCAGAAGTAAACCGTGCACGCCGGAGATTATTCTATTTTCTAGGAGCAAACGGCGCCACTGTATGTTGCTGTCCGTCCCTGTTAAAGCAGTAACGATACCAAAGATACAAAAAAACAAAAACGTCCCTAAAATACATCAACTTACCTGAGTTGGGCTGTGTTGAGCTCGCTTGCCAAATTGCCAAATTTGGCCATATAACAAAAGTCAGGTTGGCCTTTTAACCAATTTCTCATCTGCCAAGACTGGCTTGATCTGAGAGTAGAATTGACATCTTACGAAAATCTGGTACTCTGCCCCTGCGCTGAATTCATGTTGCTTGATCGGAGCTCCGATTACTCTAAGGGGAGTTTCGACATGAGGCGAGCAGCGAACATAATCCTGGTTGTCGTGTGTGTGGTAAGTTTTGCTTTCCCTGTTCAACTGTTCGGGGGCAGCGATGATTTTCAAAATCTAGAGTTTTTCCTGGAGCGGGCGCTCAAAAACTCCAAAGATTCAACTGAACGCAACGAGGTCATTAACCGTTACCTGCTAAAAGCCCTTGCCCTCGTCTACCAACAGAACAAAGAGCAAATCAGACTGGATCGAGAAGCGCTTAACGTTCTGAAACAGCTGCGGGATGTTAGCCAGGATATCCTTCAGAAAGGTGAAACGTACAGGAATAATTTCTCATTTCGCTTGAGCGCCTGTAGCTCAGTTGGATAGAGCAACGGACTTCTAATCCGTAGGTCGGGGGTTCAAATCCTCCCAGGCGCGCCAGTAAGAAAAGGAGGTCAGACCGTAGAGTCTGGGCTCCTTTTCTTTTCGAGTTGATGGGAGGCTCAGTTATGAACCTTTAGCAACTCCTGTTGAACTTGCCCTGAGCAAAGCGAAGGGAATCCTCCCAGGCGCGCCAG